>CALWJF010000091.1 GCA_944380935.1 uncultured Clostridia bacterium | reverse complement strand
GATACGCTTATGCGTCAGTGCGGCCGTCCCCGCACCTATCGCGATACCGATTTTACAACGGACATCCATTGGGACGGCCAGATTGATCCAGAAACGGAATTCGGCTATGAGGATTACTGGTTAGTTTCAGAAAAGGCTTATTTTCCCGGTGCGGAGGAGAAATATGGTGGCGTCGTCTCAGCTGCAATGTTTCATCTTGTCAATAATCTGGAAGAAGGAAGAGAAGATTCCCGCTACATTCTCTTACGCATTGGTTTGCGCGCCTATGACACGATTTCCGGCCCGCGTCTTGCCGGAGAATTTCCAAGCTATATTTATTTATAAAGCCAAGTATTTTAGTATGTAAAAAAACAACAAATCCCTCTGATCCGGATTTCGGATCAGAGGGATTTTTATTTTGAAACCTTAGGTCTTTCTATAGCGTATTTTTCAATCGTCATCCTCATCTTCAACCGGTGCTGCAGAAACCGCAGCTGCGCTCAGAGGAAGATTGACTGCCGTTATGGTTGTGCTTGATACAACTGCGTCCTTTGGATGGATGTCGCCGGCTTTTGTCAGCGCAATTTTGGTCAGTAAAGGTCCAACCAGTTCATAAATCAAAACGCCAAACAGGACAATATTGCGAATAATCGAGCCTTCAGCGCCCAATTCCTGAACGGTCATCGCCATACCCAGCGCAACACCTGCCTGCGGAAGAAGCGTGATTCCCAAATATTTGCGAATATTCTCTTCGCAATGCATAAATGAAGCGCTCCATCGCGCACCATAGTACTTGCCAAGCGAGCGGGCCAGGATATACAGCAAACCAATGCCTACAATTGCCAAATCGGTAAATACACCCAACTCCAGTTCTGCGCCGCTGATGACAAAGAAAAGGATAAACAGCGGAGCTGTCCATTTATCTGTTTTCTCCATAATTTCAGCAGAAAAGTCACAAATATTGCAAAAGACGGTACCCAACATCATGCACACCAGCAAAGAGGAAAAACCAACATGCACCGGTCCCAGCATAAATTCCAATTTGGAGAGTCCAACTGTTAGAATAACCGCTGTAACGGCAAGAGAAAGTCGTTTACTGTTAGATTTGAAGAACTTCTCTGCAACAGAAAAGAGCGCACCCATAATAGATCCCAAAACCAGAGAGAAAACAATTTCCGCCAGTGGCTCTACTAAAACAGATACCAGATCAAAGTTTCCACTGGACAAAGCTTTCGCAACGCCAAAAGAAACCGCAAAAACCACCAAACCTACTGCATCATCAAGTGCTACAATCGGAAGCAAAAGATCCGTCAATTTTCCTTTTGCTTTGTATTGCCGAACTACCATCAGCGTAGCTGCCGGCGCTGTAGCGGCCGCGATCGCGCCAAGCGTAATTGCCGTCGAAATGGAAATCTTATCCGGCATCGCAAAATGCAACGCAATCAACGCAATATCTACAAATACAGTGGCAACAATTGCCTGAAAAACGCCAATAACCGCAGCCTGACGCCCCGTATATTTCAATTGTGAAAGGCGGAATTCGTTCCCGATCGCAAAAGCGATAAACCCCAAGGCAATATCGCTAAGCAGACTGAAACTTTGCACTTGTGAAATCGAAGTGAATCCAAGACCCGGTATATTGAAAGCGCCCAGACAATATGGCCCGATCAAAATACCTGCAATCAAGTATCCTGTTACTGCCGGCAGTCTCAACGGTTTCACAAAACGGGAGAGAAACAATCCTGCCGTAAGCGCAATCGCTATGTTTAAAATCGTCTCCAAATTGCACCCTTCTTTATTCTCTGATTTACCGGAACAACCAGTACCGGTATGCCCCAGCTTGCCCTATTATAGTCCTGCATCGCATTCCTTTCAAGGTTTAGATTTCACAAGATTTTATTTGATTTTCCATCTATTTTAAATCAATTTGTTGTCTGTTTTTCCGTTTTACCCTGTGTAAATATTTCTTTTACGTCCTATGTAAAAAAGCCGGAAGGCAGTCATACCCTCCGGCTTTTTTATGCTATTTTAATGCGCTTGATTTTTTATTGCAGTTGATGTACGGCTCACCGTTTTATTAGGGAAACGACAAACTGCCATTTCTTTTCCCCATGCATGAAAGCACAATCATTCTGATGGATTTTGTAGTCTCCAACACGCACTGTACTATGGCAATACCATGCGCGGCTGCTTTTTTATGTCTTCAACCTATACAATACGTACGATTGCCCAATTCTGCTCCAGAAAAACTACGCATTCTTCTATGATAAGCGGACAGCCCATATTTTTTACCACAAAATTCCGAAACCCGGAGGAAAAACAAAACGCAATTTTATTGATCTATCTTCTTTTTCATCGAAGCCGCCACTTTGATGGGAAGGCCAAACAGATTAATAAATCCTTCTGCCTGGCTTTGGTCATAGACATTATCTGCATCAAAAGTTGCAATTTCTTCACTATAAAGCGAATACGGAGAAGTGACACCGGCATTAATGATATTGCCCTTATAAAGCTTGAGTGTAACTTCACCGGTAACCGTCTGCTGCGTCGAATCAACAAAAGCATCTAATGCCTCACGCAGCGGCGTGAACCACTGACCAAAGTAAACAAGCTCTGCATATTTTTGCGCAATCAGCGCTTTATAGTGCTGCGTATCCCGGTCAAGGCAAAGGGTTTCCAAAACCGCATGCGCTTTATACAAAATCGTTCCGCCCGGAGTTTCGTACACACCGCGCGATTTCATACCAACAAGGCGGTTTTCCACCAGATCCGCCAAACCAATACCATTGGCACCGCCGAGGGCATTGAGTTTTTGCACAATCGCTACGGCATCCAGCTTCTCACCGTCTATGGAAACCGGAACACCTTTCTCGAAGCCAATTTTTACATAAGTAGGCTTATCCGGCGCCATTTCCGGAGAAACGGACATTTCCAAAAATCCAGGTTTATTATACTGCGGCTCATTCGCCGGATCTTCCAGATCCAGACCCTCGTGAGAAAGATGCCAAAGGTTTTTATCTTTCGAATAATTGGTCTCACGGCTGATTTTGAGCGGGATATTATGCGCTTCTGCATAATCAATTTCTTCGTCGCGGCTCTTGATACTCCATTCCCGCCAAGGCGCAATAATAGGCATGTCCGGTGCAAATGCTTTAATGGACAATTCAAACCGCACCTGATCATTTCCCTTTCCGGTACAGCCATGGCAAATCGCGTCCGCACCCTCCGCTTTGGCAATCTCAACAATATGCTTGGCAATTACCGGACGGGCAAAGGAAGTTCCCAGCAGATAATCGTCTTCATATTTAGCGCCGGCTTTAAGCGTCGGGAAAATATATTCCTCGACAAACTCTTTTGTTAAGTCAAGGATGTATAACTTGCTTGCTCCCGTTTTCTTTGCTTTCTCTTCCAGCCCGTCTAACTCATCACCTTGTCCGACATTCGCAGAGACGGCAATCACTTCACAATTGTTGTAATTTTCCTTCAACCACGGAATAATAATCGAGGTATCAAGGCCGCCGGAATAAGCCAAGACCACTTTTTTGATATTCTCTTTATTCATGGGAATCCCTCCATTGAATATTATTCGTATCTGCTTATTATTATAAGCCTTTACGCAGCGAAATGTCAACTATTTCCTTCACAATTTTTAAACTTTTTCCATGTGCAGGATAAAGAAAATTTCCGTCCAATAACTTTAAAAAGTTTCAATCATTCCAATTTGTCTGATTCTTATCTAATTCCAACACGCTGTCCCTGATGTATAGCGATCAATACTCCGTTCTTCCTTCATACACTTGTGCAGCATCTCCGGTTAAGATCACGCGCTGCGGCGTATAATTCACAATTAAATCGCCTCCACGGACTTTTACGGTAATATCCTCCCCTTCCGGACAGAAACCTAACCGACAGGCTGTTGCAACTGCGGCGCAAGCACCGGTTCCGCAAGCCCAAGTCTCACCTGAGCCGCGTTCATAAACCCGCATTTTTAGCGTATGCGCATTGACGACACGTACAAACTCGGTATTTACACGTTCGGGGAAAATCGGCGCATTTTCAAATTGAGGACCGATCTGCGTAAGTTCCAGCCCATCGACGCGCGGACAAAAGACAACACAATGCGGATTCCCCATCGATACACAGCTAATAATATATTCCTTCCCGCCTATCACAGTTGGTTGATTCAGCACTTCGGGACCCGGCAGCGTACACGGGACTTTTTCAACGGCAAATTCTGCCCGGCCCATATCCACACTTGCCATGGTCACACGACCATTGGACGTATATACAGTCAGAGACCGTATGCCTCCTGCCGTTTCAATCGTAATCTGTTCACGATTTACGTAACCCCGGTCATACAGGTATTTCGCCATACAACGGATACAGTTGCCCGCCATCTGCGCCTCGCTACCGTCTCGATTGAAAACGCGCATCTTTGCGTCAGCGACTTTCGAACGTTCAATCAATATGATTCCGAACCCTCCTACTCCTTTGTGCCGATTGCATAGATCAATACACAAAGATTCCGGACAGGTAAGTTCTCCGTCAAAATCTTCAATAAAAATATAATCATCGCCTGTCGCCTGCATTTTCACAAACTTTAAAGGCCGGCGTTCTGTACGCAAATGATTTATGTCAACCAGTTCCGTGTTCCGCTGTGTCCAACGCGCAGCTATGGTATCCGCCAATGCGCTCGCGGTATCCAATGAGGTCAAGCAGGGTATGGACAGTTGCAATGCACGACGGTGTAACGTGATATAATCATCCACCGTGGAATCCAGCAACGCACCGGTATAGATCAGATACCGGATACATCCGGACTCCATTAACTGGAACACCTCATCACTCTCCGAGATGCCGGCAACTTCCTTCACATCAATTCCAAGTGCAGCAATAGATGCAGCCGTTTCCTGCGTTGCATAGATCGGGCAGCCAAGATCAGCAAATTTTTTCGCTACTGAAACAATTTCCAACTGGTCATGCGTATCCACACTAATAAATACACCGATTTGTCCATGGGCGGCAGTCGGTGCAAGCATGCCTGCTGATGTGAGTCCTTTGTACAAAGCTTCTGTCAAATTTTTGCCAAGACCGAGTACCTCCCCGGTTGACTTCATTTCAGGCCCAAGATAGGCATTTGCATCGGATAGTTTCTCGAAGGAAAAGACCGGTACTTTTACTGCAACATAAGGCGGCGTTTTGTATAACCCGGTCCCATATCCGCAGGACACAAGACTTTCTCCAAGCATAACATGCGAAGCAATATCCACCATGGGAACCCCGGTAACTTTGCTGATATAAGGCACCGTGCGCGATGCACGCGGATTCACCTCTATTACATACAGCTCGCCTTCATAAATTAGATACTGGATATTCACCAACCCGCGTGTACCTAAAGCAAGTGCCAAACGTGTAGATGTTTCCACCAGTGTTTTCATCATTTTATCATTCAGATTATACGGGGGATACACTGCTATAGAGTCGCCGCTGTGTACGCCTGCACGCTCTATATGTTCCATGACGCCGGGGATCAACACATCGCAGCCATCCGAAATCACATCAACTTCCAGTTCCGTCCCCTGCATATATTTATCCACAAGCACCGGATTATCGATACCTTGCGCCAGGATTCGTTCCATATACAGGCGGGTTTCCCGTGCATTGTGGACAATTTTCATATTTTGACCACCGATAACATAGCTTGGCCGCAAAAGAACCGGATACCCCAGCGATTCCGCCGCTTCCAGCGCTTCTGCCAACGTATGCACACCCATACCACGGGGGCGGCGAACGGAAAGAGACTCTAACAGTTGATCAAAGCGTTCCCGGTCCTCGGCAAGGTCAATCCCTTCAGCACTTGTACCAAGGATCGGTATCCCCTGTCGATCCAGAAATTGTGTCAGCTTGATAGCCGTCTGGCCGCCGAATGCAACAACCACCCCGATCGGCTGTTCAACGCGGATAATATCCATGACATCCTCACCGGTCAGCGGTTCAAAGTACAGCCGATCTGCCGTATCGTAATCCGTCGAAACTGTTTCCGGGTTATTATTGACCATTACCACATCATAACCCATCTCTTTTAACGCCCACACGCAATGAACACAAGAATAGTCAAATTCTATACCCTGACCAATGCGGATTGGGCCGGACCCAAGCACAAGAATGACCTTTCTGCCTGAACGTTGGAAATTACGTGCCTCACAATAGGCGTCCGCGCTTGCATAAAAATAGGGCGTACGCGCATCAAATTCTGCTCCGCAGGTATCCACCATTTTATAGGATGCTGGCTGATGTGGGGGAAGACAACTTCCCGAAATCCGGGCAAGCGCAGCATCCGGATAACCCAGTCTTTTACCCTCATGATACAAGGCTTCGGTAAGACCATTCGCCAAAGAAGCTTCAAAATCTACTAAATTCTGAAGCTTATACAGGAAAAATCGGTCAATACGGGTGACTGCAAAAATATCATCGATCGAAATTCCTGCTTTTAACGCCTCAAATATTGTAAACAGGCGCCAATCGTCGCAATTTTTTAAGCGCTGCGCTAACGGTAAATCCGATAAAGGTGGTGCATTCAGCGTATCCAAAGAAATTTCTGCACCACGTACCGCCTTCATCAATGCTGCTTCAAAGCTTTGGCCGATTGCCATAACCTCGCCCGTTGCCTTCATCTGCGTACCCAAAGTACGTGAAGATCCGGCGAATTTATCAAAGGGCCACTTCGGAAGTTTAACCACTACGTAGTCGATCGTTGGCTCAAAACAGGCGCAGGTCTTGCCCGTAATGTCATTTTCAATTTCATCCAAAGTATAACCCAGCGCTATTTTCGTCGTCAATTTGGCAATGGGATATCCTGTTGCTTTAGAGGCCAATGCTGAGGAGCGCGATACACGCGGATTTACCTCAATCACCGCATATTCAAAGCTATTCGGATTTAAGGCAAATTGGCAATTACAACCTCCAACAATTCCCAGTTCTGATATAATGTGCAGTGCGGCAGAACGCAGCATCTGAAACTCCCGATCAGCTAACGTCAATGCCGGTGCAACAACAATGCTGTCACCCGTATGTACGCCCACAGGATCAAAGTTTTCCATGCTACACACGGCAATTACATTGCCGGCGCTATCACGCATGGTTTCAAATTCGATTTCCTTCCAGCCATAAATATACCGTTCCACCAAAATTTGATGGATCGGCGACGCTTCCAGACCTGTATAAGCCACTGTACGCAGTTGCTCCGGTGTTTCCGCAACACCACCGCCTGTACCGCCAAGCGTAAATGCCGGCCGCACAATAACCGGATAGCCAATACGCGCCGCAATATCCAAAGCTGTATCCACATCCGTTGCAATATCCGATGGGATCACCGGCTCACCAATGCGTTCCATCGTATCCTTAAACATCTGACGATCTTCTGCCCGGTCTATGGCATCAGCATTGACACCTATCAACCGTACACCATGTTCGGCCAAAAAACCGTCATGATGCAGCTGCATTGCGAGGGTCAATCCGGTCTGTCCACCAAGGCCGGCAAGCAGGCTGTCCGGTTTCTCTTTTTCAATAATACGTCGAACCGTTGTTTCTGTCAGAGGCTCCAGATAAATCGAATCTGCCAACGCATTATCCGTCATTATGGTAGCAGGATTGGAATTGACCAGTACAACACATACGCCGGCATCCCGCAGTACCCGGCAAGCCTGCGTCCCGGCGTAATCGAATTCTGCCGCCTGACCAATCACAATTGGCCCGGAACCAATCACCAGAACTTTTTTTATGCTCTCATCTCTCGGCATCCGTTTTCCCTCCCATCATGCGGACAAAACGATCAAATAAAAATGCACAGTCAGCCGGGCCCGGATGCACTTCCGGGTGAAACTGTACGGAAAAAGCCTGAAGCGATGGATACTCCATTCCTTCACAGGTACCATCATTAGCATTGATGAAACTCTCTTTACCTTCCGTCATTTCATCTGGCACAACGGCATAGCCATGATTCTGGGTGGTAATATACGTTCGCCCCGTCGCGAGCTCCCGTACCGGCTGATTGACACCACGATGGCCATACCGTAATTTAATGGTTCGGCCGCCTGTTGCCAATGCCATCAATTGATGACCCAAACATATCCCAAAAACAGGTATATGTCCTAAAAGTTTTTCAATCTGTGCAATTTCATAAACATTATCTGCCGGATCGCCGGGACCGTTAGATAGCATGACTCCATCAGGTTCAAGTGCAAGCACATCCTGTGCAGAGGTAGTATGCGGTACAACAATCACTTCGCAGCCTCGCATAGCCAATGCGCAGGCAATGTTCCCCTTTGCGCCATAATCCAGCATCACGACGCGGGCAAGCCGCGTTCCTTGTGCAGAAACAGTAAAAGAGTGGGAAGAGGAGGTCCTTGCCACCGCATTTTTTATCCGATAAGCGGAAATTGCCGAAAAATCCTCTGGGATCTCATCACAGATTGCTGCATTCATAACCCCGTTTTCTCGAATTATCCGAGTTATTTGCCGTGTATCTACGCCATAAATCCCGGGGATTCCTTTTTTCTTCAAATACGTATCTATATCATATTCACAACGGAAATTGGAAGGATGTGTACAATACTCACGCACAACATAACCCCGAATATGAGGTTCCCCTTCAAAATCCGCCTCTATTATTCCGTAATTTCCAATTAAGGGAAAAGTTTGAAGTACAATCTGGCCGCAATAACTCGGATCGGTCAGGGTTTCAATATAACCACCCATTCCGGTTGTAAAAACCAGCTCTCCCAACGCCTTAGGAGGTGCACCAAACGATAATCCCTCAAATATTTGACCATTTTCCAGCGCTAAATAAGCCTTTTTCATAAAATTTTCCCCGTAAGGCTGGTGTAAAGCACAGCCTTGATCGTATGCATTCTGTTTTCCGCCTCGTCAAAGACAAGAGACTGTGCGCTTTCAAACACTTCATCAGTAACCTCAAGCGCATCAAGCCCAAATTTTTCTCCCACTTGGCGGCCTATTCCCGTATTCAAATCATGGAACGCCGGCAGGCAGTGCATAAATACCGCTTTTTCTCCTGCTTTTTTCATAAGCGCAGCATTGACCTGGTAAGGCAGCAACGCCTCAATCCGTTCACGCCATACCTCATCCGGTTCACCCATTGAAACCCAAACATCGGTATAGATCACGTCCGCATCCGCTACCGCTTTTGTCGGGTCTGTCTCAAATTCCAAAACTGCACCGGTTTGTGCGGCAACACTACGGCAGTTTTCTATCAGCTCCGCAGACGGAAAATATGCAGCAGGTGCACAGGCAACAAAATGCATACCCATTTTTGCACAACCTACCATCAGCGAATTGCCCATATTATAGCGCGCATCACCCATATAAACCAGTTTCTTCCCGGAAAGCTCCCCAAAATGCTCCCGTATAGTCAGAAAATCGGCTAAAATCTGCGTGGGATGAAACGCATTGGTCAGTCCGTTCCAAACCGGAACCCCTGCATAAGTGGCCAGGGTTTCGACAATTTCCTGTTCAAAACCACGGTACTCGATTCCATCGTAAATCCTGCCGAGTACCCGTGCCGTATCGGCGATACTCTCTTTTTTCCCGATTTGCGATCCGGACGGATCCAGATAGGTTACGCCCATCCCCAGATCATACGCTGCAACTTCAAAACTGCAACGGGTACGCGTGCTGGTTTTTTCAAATATCAGCGCAATATTTTTTCCACGCAGCACGTCATGCGGCGTGCCCGCCTTCTTCATTGCCTTCAATGCCGCTGCAGTATCCAAAAGCGCCGTGATTTCCTGCGGCGTATAATCTAACAGTTTTAAAAAACTTCTGCCTTGAAAATCCATACTTTCCTCCCCTATGCGCCCGCACAAACATCCTTGAGTACACCAACCGCTTTTTCCAGCAGCGGCCACGGAATATTCAGCGCCGGAAGCAACCGTACCTTATCCTTAGCTTTGATTACCAGCACACCTTTTTCCATACAGCCGGAAATAATTTCCCCTGCATCACGCACAGTTTTAATGCCAAGCATCAAACCCATCCCACTGACACTTTCCACGCCGGGAGCACCGGTCAGCATAGTTACAATATAATTTGATTTTTCGGTCACTTCTGCAAGAAGCGTTTCATCAAGACGGCTGAGAATGCTAATTGCACCTGCACAACATACCGGATTCCCTCCGAATGTCGAACCATGCGTCCCGGAAGTCAGCACACCATCAAGCTTTGCGCTCATTAACGTTGCTCCAAGCGGCAGACCTCCGCCGAGCCCCTTTGCAGTGGAAACAACATCCGGCGTAATACCGTAATGCATATAACTATATAATTTGCCTGTGCGGCCGTTGCCCGTCTGCACCTCATCACACAGAAGCAGCAGATTTTCCTGCTGCGCAAGCCGGGCCATTGCCTGGACAAACGCCTGCGTCAACGGCACAACACCGCCCTCGCCCTGCACACATTCAAACAAAATACCCGCACATTTATAGGCTTTGATCTTTTCGGTCAAATCCTCAATATTATTGGCTTCCACACAGGCAAAACCTTCGGTTAACGGTAGAAAATCATGATGAAATACATCCTGTCCCGTTGCGGCAAGCGTTGTAATCGTACGGCCATGAAAACTGTTTTTCAATGTAAGTATCGTATTATATTCCGGGCCTTTATGCTCTGCGGCCCATTTACGTGCAGCTTTTATCAGACATTCATTGGCTTCCGCACCGGAATTGGAGAAGAACACTTTGCTCATGCCGGTTTTTTCACACAGCATCTGTGCCAGACGGGCGCAGGGACCGGTATAATAAAGATTGGAGGCATGCTGTAAAGTATGCAGCTGCTCCGTCACCGCTTGAACCCAAACTTCATCACACAAGCCAAATGTATTGACTGCAATGCCCGTACCCAAATCGATGTATTCCCGCCCTGTATCATCCCATACAAGCGAGCCGGAACCGGAAACCAGATTTAAAGGGAACCGCGCATAAGTCGGCGCAATATACGTTTGATCCAGTTGTTTGATATTCATGCTTTAACCTCCCAGCACCATCGTGCCCAAACCTTCATCCGTCAGCGTTTCAATTAAAATCGCATGCGGAATACGACCATCTATGATAAATACTTTTTTTACGCCACAGGCAATGGCATCGACGCAGCATTCCACTTTCGGGATCATCCCACCGGAAATAATCCCGGCTTCGATCAAACCCGGAACTTCGCTGGTGCGCACCTCAGGAATTAGGGAATCCGGATCATTACAATCACGCAAAATTCCGGAAATATCCGTCAGCGTAATTAGGCTTTCCGCTTCCAGTGCACCGGCAATGCGCGCCGCAGCGGTATCGGCATTGATATTATAAGCGTTTCCTTCTTGATCACAGCCAACGGTAGAGACAACCGGAATATATCCTTGTTCGATTACGTCCAGAATCGGACGTACATTGATTTGCGTAATTTCACCGACATAACCAAGCCGTTCATCTTTCTTTTTTGCCCGGATCATACTTCCGTCCATGCCGCTTAATCCAATGGCATGGCCGCCTTTATTTTCCAAAAGGTTAACCAGGCTTTTGTTGATCTTGCCTGCAAGTACCATTTGAACAATATCCACCGTTTCCCGATCGGTAACACGCAGGCCGTTTACGAATTCAGACTGTTTTCCAATCTTCTTTAACATTTCGGTGATTTCCGGGCCACCGCCATGAACCAGAACCGGGCGTATCCCAATCAGCGACATGAGGACAATATCGCCCATTACCGCATTTTTCAGTTCCTCGCTTGTCATAGCGTTTCCGCCGTATTTAATCACTACAATCTTGTTGGTATATTCCTGAATATAAGGCAGCGCCTCAACTAAAATTCGGGCCCGCTGCCGATTGTCGATTTTTTCCATTTCTTCCATCTCCTTCAGGTACGGTAATCACCATTGATTTTTACATAATCATAGGTCAGATCACATCCCCAGGCGGATGCAGATGCTGTTCCGTCGTTGAGGTCCACAAGAATCTCGATTTCTTTTTCCAACAAAATTTCCTTTGCTTTTTCTTCACTGAACTCTACGCCTGCGCCGGATTTGCAAACCCATTCTGTACCCTTGGCAGAACGGAAAGCAACGTCGATTTTTGAAACATCTACATCTGCGCCGCTATAACCGATTGCACACAGGACACGCCCCCAGTTCGCATCCGCACCAAACATGGCAGCTTTAAGCAATGAAGAACAAATCACGCTCTTCGCAACCGTTTTGGCGGTATTTTCCGTCTTTCCACCGGTTACCACACATTCCAAAAGCTTCGTTGCACCTTCCCCGTCACCCGCGATCATCCGGCACAACGCAACGGTAACCGTATTAAGCGCCGTCATAAATGCACAAAAACCTTCTCCTTCGGCATCGATTACAGCATTGCCCGCCATACCGTTCGCCAATATGGTAACCATATCATTTGTCGAAGTATCACCATCAATGGAAATCATATTAAACGTATTCTGAATATCGCTTGAAAGTGCTTTTTGCAGCATTTTCGTAGAAATAGCACAGTCCGTCGTAATGAAAACCAACATTGTCGCCATATTCGGATGAATCATACCGGACCCTTTTGCTATACCGCCAAGATGGCATTCAACTCCATCCACAGTAAAGCAGACTGCGACTTCCTTGCGCATAGTATCGGTTGTCATAATTCCTTCCGCCGCTGCCGCGCTTCCATTTTCATTCAGGCCGGAAACCAGTTGCGCCATTCCCTCTTGAATCGGCGTCAAATCAAGCCGCTGCCCAATTACACCAGTAGAAGCTATAACCACATCCTGCGAAGAAACACCCAGAGCATCCGCCGTCAACGCACTCATTTTTTCAGCAATCTCAATTCCATCCGGGTTGCAGGTATTTGCGTTTCCGGAATTGCAGATAATTACCTGTGCCTTTCCATCTGCCAGATGCGATTTTGTCACAATAAGCGGAGCGCCCTTTACAAGATTGGTCGTATATACGCTTGCCGCATTTGCGGGCACAGTACTGTAAATTAATGAAAGATCTTTTTTCGCTTTATTTTTCCGAATCCCGCAATGGATACCATTGGCTGTAAATCCTTTTGCAGCACAAACGCCGCCGGAAATCATTTTCATAATTCTTCTCCTGTTATGTATTTCGTAAAACTTCTTACAAACTTAATCCCGTGACTGCATCTGTCCCCATCGCCAGGTTCAAACATTCTAATGCCGCACCGGATGCACCTTTTCCGAGGTTATCGTATCGTGCACACAACAAAACGCGTTGATCATTTCCAAAAACAGAAATTTCCATCGAATCTCGATCAGAGAGCTTGGCTGCGGATAAAAAGCCGGTTTCATCGGCATCCGGAACATAAGACACAATCGGGCCGCAATAAACGCTGGCATAAAGATCACGCAATGCATCGAGCCCCACACCATTAAGCTGGCTTGTGAACAACGGCACTGTTACCAACATACCGCTGTAGAAATCTGCAACAATAGGACAGAAAAGGGGGGCTTGCGCAAGTCCTGTCAAACTCTGCATTTCCTTTAAATGCTTATGTGTTTGCGTAAGTCCATACTGTCTCGGTGCATCTAGCAACACATCTCGATCTTTTTCCTCATATTGTGCAATCATTGTCTTTCCGCCGCCACTATAGCCGGTCAGACTATGACAGGTCAACAGAGCCTCCGGCAAAAGCATTCCCGCCTGAATCAACGGATATACCAGCGCGATAAACCCGCTCGCGTGACAGCCGGGTACTGCAATGCGTTTTCCAGTCTTGACTGCCTGCGCAAATGGTTCGCCGAGTTCCGGAAATCCATACGCCCAACCCGGTTGTGTCCGATGTGCAGTAGAAGTATCCAAAATTACTGTATCCGGGTTTTCTACAAATTCGACTGCCTCCTGAGCAGCGGCATCCGGCAGACACAGGAAAGCATAATCGGCAGCATTCAGCGCAGCAGCACGCGCCTGCGGATCGCGCCGCAGCGCATCGGAAAGCGTAATCAACTCGATGTCCTGCCGGTTCGCCAGACGGCCATAGATTCGCAAACCTGTTGTCCCAGATTTTCCATCAATAAAAATTTTTTTCATTTTTAATATACTCCGTAATTCTTTGAATTTGTAGAGATACAGAATCCGGCCCTGTACCACCGGCTGAAATCCGCTTGGCTACGCAGGTTTCCAGCGAAATTTCCGAATACAAATCCTGCTCAAATACCGGACTGAAACTCTGATACGTTTGCAGGGGGAGCGTTTCAAGCGACTCCTTCTTTTCTAAGCAACAGGCCACAATCTGCCCGACAATCTTATACGCGCTACGGAATGGAACGCCCTTTTTGGTTAAATAGTCCGCAAGATCCGTAGCATTGATAAATCCATGTTGGGCTGCGCGATACATAGATTCCGGTTTTGTTTTCATCGTTTCCAACATCGGAATGGAAACTGCCAAGCACTTTTTAACCGTATCTACAGCATCAAAAATCGCCTCTTTATCCTCCTGCATATCCTTATTATAAGCAAGCGGCAAGCCCTTAAGCATCGTCAGCAACGTAATCAGATCTCCGTAAACACGTCCGGTTTTTCCACGAATTAATTCCGCCAAGTCCGGGTTCTTTTTCTGCGGCATAATTGAAGAACCTGTCGTATAAGCGTCATCCAACTCTACAAATTGGAATTCCCAGCTTGCCCAGAGGATAATTTCTTCACAAAGGCGAGATAAATGCATCATCAGCGTTGCGAAACAGGCACATAGTTCTATACAAAAATCTCGATCGGAAACAGAATCGATACTGTTTTCTGTCGCATCTTCAAAGCCAATCGCCTGCGCCGTCATCTTTCTATCCGTTGCATAGGTGGTTCCGGCCAATGCGCAAGCCCCAAGCGGAGAAAAATTCATCCTCGAAACCGCATCATCAAGCCTTCCAATATCCCGGCGCAGCATCTGCGCATAAGCAAGCATGTAATGGGCAAAGGTAACCGGCTGCGCTCGTTGCAGATGCGTATAACCTGGCATAATCGAAGCCGTATTCGCTTTCGCCTGCATAACAATTGCTTCCAGCAGTTCAAGCATGAGCTTTCGTATTTCCACTGCTTCATCGCGCAAATACAGGCGAATATCCAGTGCAACCTGGTCATTCCGGCTGCGCGCAGTATGCAGTCTCCGTCCGGCATCGCCAATGCGGCGCGTCAGCTCTGCCTCAATGAACATATGAATATCTTCACTTGACATGTCGATAGTCAGGGTGCCGTCGTCCAAATCCTGCAAAATCTCACCTAAGCCCTGGGTAATGGACGCAACATCCTGTGCATCCAGGATCCCACATGCACCCAACATTGCCGCATGTGCGATGGACCCACGGATATCCTGCCGATACATACGCGCATCAAAGTGAATGGAAGAATTAAAATCGTCCGCCAGATGGTCGAGCTGTTTGGCAAAACGCCCAGCCCACATTTTGTTATCCATAAAAAAATCTCCATCGCATTTTTATTTTTAAGATACAGCTCCATATCGGATTTCTATGTTGGATATTATAAGCTTATGCGCATATTTTTGTCAACCCATTTTTATATGATTCTATATTTTTATCAAGTTGTAATAGCGTATGTTTCCTTTTTTTTATTTTTTGTTGAATTTGTAGAGTGGAAATATTACAGTCTTTCTTATTTATGTGGATTTGTGTATTTCTTAAATATTATGCATCGTTTCAATTTTTATATTTATAAAAAATCTGTATATGCACGGTTTCTTTCATCTTCTCCAAAACCGAGTTCAGAATTCTTAAAACATACTGAAAACGGTCTTATCTTCGCAATATTATAGTTTTGTCTACAAAAATTTGCAAGCTAAAAAATACACCAAATATAAAAGGATGCAATAAAAGAAACATGGCCACATATGCGGCCATGTTTCTTCGTGTGTTAACAGGAACAATGATATTCTGTAAGCACAAACCTATATTCTTTGCAATTTGAAAACAGATTTATTTAATGCTGTTTTCGTAAGCTTCAACCATCTTCTTGAACGTGTGACCCGTACGTCGTCTGAGTTTTTCAATATATTTGGCTGTTGAATCACCTGTAAAGATGCGGATATCAAGTCTCATTGAGCCGTCCGCCTCCGGTGTGACAAAAACCTTATCAATAAAGGTATCTATAAATTCTTTCGTGATCTCGCCGCTGTTGGCGTCCCGCTCGGCCTCCTGCAATACTTTTCGTATTTTCTCCATATGGATGCGGAATTCCTCGCTTGATTCCTGCTGCGTTCTAAGCTCTTGCAGCTCACGTTCGCAATCCTCAATTTCCCGGTTGCAGTCGGCGGTCATGGATTTGAAATCAGCGGGCGTGATGCTGTCAAGGGACACTAGCTCTAAAAGCTTCGACTTCTTCTTTCGGGCAAGCTCGCCTTTTGCCGTGATATCCTCGATGCGGCGGTTCAAATTGCCGTCCGAGGTCATGGTGCGGTACATCCGTGTGTATTCCTCCAACATGGCGGTGGAGATATCCCTTGTATCGCGGAACACTTCAAACAGCAGTGGCTTAATCTCGTTTTCATAAATTGGAAAGGAATTGCAGGATTCTTTCCCGTTTTTGATTTTGCCGGAGCAGACCCACTTGGAATTCACGTTGCCCGCCTTGTCGCGGGATTCCCGGCGGTAGTACGGCTCGCCGCACTCGGTGCAGAAAAGCTTTCCGGTCAAGAGATTCGCGTGGTTGCAGATGCCCTGCCGGTTTTTTACATCCTCGCTGCGGCGGCGCAGGACGGCGTTTGCGCTATCCCACAGTTCCTCGGAGACGATAGCCGGGACGATCTCGCCGGTCTCGTCTTTAAACATGACCCATTCTTCGGGCGGCAGGAACTTCTGTTTCTTGGTGAACATGTCCACCACCTTGACCTTGTTCCCCACATAGTAACCCTTGTATTTGGGATTGGCGATCATGTTTGCCATAGTAGAGTGGGCGATCTTC
>CALWJF010000090.1 GCA_944380935.1 uncultured Clostridia bacterium | reverse complement strand
GGCATACGAGATGAATGAGTGACTGGAGTTCAGACGTGTGCTCTTCCGATCTTTCGTTCACTCTTATTTTGCCGATACTGAAAATGCCTACGTCAGTGCTACAGCGGAATACGGTGCGCCCTTGACTGCAGCTGTAGAACGCGGCTGTGTGTATGGCTGCCAGTTCCATCCGGAAAAAAGCGGGCCGGTGGGTTTACGGATTTTACGTGCATTTTGTAAATTGGGTGGTGTATTATGATTCTCTTACCCGCAATTGATTTATATGATGGAAAAGCCGTACGCCTGTACAAAGGTGATTACAACCGGATGACGGTTTACGATCCTGATCCCATCCATACCGCGCAGAATTTTAAAGAAGCTGGCGCCCAATTTATGCATCTGGTAGATCTTGAAGGCGCAAAAAGTGGTAATACCCCAAATTTTGATACGATATGCAGCCTGATTCAGGAAAGCGGGCTGGAAGCAGAAGTCGGCGGCGGAATTCGAACGCTGGAAGTTGCCGAACGTTACCTTCGTGCTGGTGCAAGCCGTGTCATTTTCGGTACGGCAGCTGTGACCGATCCCGGCCTGTGCCGGGAGGCAGCGCAGGCATTCGGGGCACATGCGGCTGTCGGTGTAGATGTGCGGGACGGAAAAGTTGCCATTCATGGCTGGACCGAGCAGTCTGCATACGGGCTTGAAGAATTCTGTGAAAAAATGCAGCAAGCCGGTATTCAAACTCTGATTTGCACGGATATTTCCCGTGACGGCGCCATGCACGGTACAAATCTTTCCCTGTATCGGAAACTTACCGCACAGTATCAGATGAATTTTATCGCTTCCGGTGGGGTTTCTACCCTTTCCGACATCCAAGCCTTGCGGGACATGGGGCTTTATGGCGCAATTTTAGGAAAAGCCTATTATACCGGCGCAATTTCCCTTAAGGAAGCACTGTGTGCAGCGGAAGGAGGTTGCGTATGATTACGAAAAGAATTATCCCCTGTCTTGACGTACGTGATGGCCGCGTCGTAAAAGGCGTTAATTTTGCCAATCTTGCTGACGTAGACTCGCCGGTAACACTTGCACAGGCGTATTCTGACAACGGTGCGGATGAACTGGTATTCTATGATATTACGGCTTCTGCAGAAGGACGGGCAATTTTTACCGATATTTTACAGGAAACAGCGCGGCGCGTTTTTATTCCTTTAACCGTCGGCGGTGGGATTAACAGCGTAGCCGATTTCGAGCGCGTGCTCTCTTGCGGGGCGGATAAAGTCAGCGTCAATTCCGGCGCGATCCGCAATCCTACGCTGGTAGGAGAAGCCGCAAAAAAATACGGCGATCAATGCGTTGTTTTATCGGTTGATGTCCGTCGTGTCAACGGCCAGTTTCATATTTTTGCCCGCGGTGGGCGGGAGGACACAGGCTTAGACGCTTTTGAATGGATCCGGCGTGGAGTTGATGCAGGCGCGGGTGAAATTGTTGTGAATTCCATGGATACTGATGGGGTACGCAGCGGTTTTGATTTGGAACTTTTAGAAAAAGTCTGCCGCATCGTCCAGGTCCCGATCATTGCTTCGGGAGGAGCAGGAAGCGCACAGGATTTTTTGACGCTTTTTCAAAATTTGCCTGCCGTCGACGCTGGTTTGGCCGCCAGCATCTTCCATTTCGGACAAATAGAAATCCCGCAGCTTAAGCGTATGCTTGCCGAAAACGGCATCCCGATGCGCCTTACATACGCAAAATAAGGAGAACCGTATGCTTAATATTGAAGAGTTAAAATTTGATGCAAATGGCCTGATCCCAGCCATTGTCATTGATTCCAGTACAAAAAAAGTGCTGACGCTCGCTTATATGAACCGTGAATCCCTTCAAATTTCGATGGAAAAAGGTTTATGCTGTTTTTATAGCCGCTCACGCAGTGCCCTTTGGCTCAAAGGGGAAACGTCTGGCAATTATCAGCATATTGTTTCCATCACAGCGGATTGCGATTTCGATGCGCTGTTGGTCGAAGTAAACAAAGATGGTCCAGCCTGCCATCTGGGCACGGATTCCTGCTTTACAAATGAAATTTACGTTAACGAGCAGGAAAACCCCGGCTTTTCTCTTGACGCATTGTATTCTCTGATCGCGGGCCGTAAAACCGAAAAAAAAGAAGGTTCCTATACAACCTATCTGTTTGAAAAGGGATTGGATAAGATCCTTAAAAAAGTTGGAGAAGAGTCTACAGAAGTCATTATCGCAGCAAAAGCAGAAGACCGCCGCGATACCATTTATGAAATCGCAGATTTATGCTATCATGTTTTGGTATTAATGGTGGAGGCAGGTATTTCCTGTGAGGACATTTTTACCGAGCTGGCTTCCCGGCATGTGATCGATAAAAAAGTCAAGCAGGAGAAAATGACATGATTTACCGTGAAAATCTACATACCCATACCTGTTATTGTGACGGAGACGACACACCTCGGGCACTGGTTCAACAGGCATTGGAACTTGGGTTTGACACACTTGGATTCTCCGGACACAGTTTTACTTCTTTCGATGACAGCTGCTGCATGAGTCGTGAAGGTACGCAGCGTTATTGCCGGGAAATCCGCACGCTTGCAAAAGAATACGCCGGAAAAATTCAAATCCTTTTGGGTATTGAGCAAGATTTTTATGCAGACGATCCGGCTTCCGGGTATGATTATATAATTGGCTCCGTGCATTATGTTGAAAAAAATGGGGTTTACGTTCCGCTCGATCTTTCTCCCGAAAATTTTGCTGAAAATATTTCCCGTTTTTGGGGAGGCGACCCATATGCGATGTGCCGGGATTATTTCGCATTGCTCGCACAGGTCGTTCGGCACACCGGCGCAGATATCATCGGGCATTTTGATGTGATTACAAAATTTAACGGAAACGGAAACTTCTTTGATGAAAGCGATCCTCGTTACCGCCGCGCGGCTATAGAAGCTGCCGATGCTTTGCTTGCAACCGGAAAACCTTTCGAGATCAATACCGGCCCAATGTCACGCGGTTGGCGGAAAGTCCCGCATCCCGCCCCGGCATGGATTGAATATATCGCCGCAAATGGCGGGACATTTATTCTGTCCAGTGACTGCCACCGCAAAGCTCATCTTGATTTCGCCTTTGATTCCCTGTATACGAAATATGGCGCTTATCTAACATCTTTTTCAAAATTAAAGCAGGATCACAAATATGAAAACCTTTGTCTTTAAAGTGGGAACTTCCACCCTTATTCACCCATCCGGACGTGTAAATCTTCGCCGTATGGAACAGTTATGCAAAGTCCTTTCCGATCTGGCAAATGAAGGCCATCGCGTTGTATTGGTCACATCCGGTGCGATTGGAGTCGGCGTAGGTAAGCTTCGCCTATCCGGCAGGCCGGATGATACGCCGGGAAAACAGGCTGCTGCAACTGTCGGACAGAGTGAATTGATGTTTTTATACGATAAATTTTTTTCGCAGTTCGGCCATATTGTCGGTCAGCTGCTGATTACCAAAGAAGACGTTCAGGATGAAACACGCCGTAAAAACCTGACCGGTGCTTTCGATAAACTTTTCCATTACGGCGCGATTCCCATTGTCAATGAAAACGACGCTGTGGCAGTGGATGAAATCGTTTATGGGGACAATGACAGCCTTTCGGCTGTGGTTGCCGCTTTAATTCACGCCGATACCCTATTCATCCTCACGGAAACCGGTGGGCTTTACGATGCAAATCCGCAGCTTGAGCCTTCGGCCAAACTGATCAGCGTCGTTCCAAGGGTTACCGACACGATACGCGCTTATGCATCCGGATCTATTTCCACAGTTGGTACCGGCGGAATGTCTACAAAAGTACAGGCAGCCGATTTTGCCGCTCGCGCCGGAATCGACACCTATGTTTTCTGTGGACGCCGTCCGGACGATATCTATCGAATTTTATCCGGTGAAAGCATTGGCACACATTTTTTAGCGGAAAAGGAGTAAAGAATGCTGGAAATTTTGGGCAAACAGGCACAAGCTGCCGCACGTACTCTTGCGCATATTTCTGCGCAGCAGAAAAATCTTGCGCTTGCCGCAATTGCAACGGCATTGCGCCGGTCAATTCCACAAATTCTTGAACAAAATGCTTTGGATATGCAAAATGCGCAGACAAATGGGATGAGCCGTGCATTTTTAGATCGTCTGCGCCTGGACAGCACACGCATTGAAAAAATCTCCGATTCTTTGCTTGACGTCGCTTCCTTAGAAGATCCGGTTGGACGTGTATTGGAGCAGCATGTCCGCCCCAATGGCCTGCGTATCCAAAAGGTCGCCGTACCGCTTGGGGTCATCGGTGTAATTTTTGAGGCGCGCCCCAATGTCACCGCTGATTCCGCTGCATTGTGTTTAAAAAGCGGCAATGCTGTAATCTTACGCGGCGGCAGCGATGCAATTCATTCCAATACCGCAATTACATCGGTTATTCGTACAGCGCTCGACCAAAGCGGGCTGCCTGCTGATTGCGTTCAGCTTGTAGAAGATACAAGCCGCGAAAGTTCAGTTGCACTGATGCGGCTTTCCGAATATGTCAATGTGATCATCCCACGCGGCGGACGCGGTTTGATCCGTTCGGTTATTGAAAATGCGACTGTTCCGGTTATTGAAACCGGTGCAGGTACCTGTCATATTTACGTAGACCGCGCGGCGGATGCAGAAATGGCGGCAAAAATTATTTATAATGCAAAAACTTCCCATCCTTCTGTATGTAATGCGGTAGAATGTATCCTGGTTCATCAGGATATCGCTGCAACCGCGCTTCCGGTAATTGCGGCACCGCTTTTGGAAGCCGGCGTCGAAATTCGAGGGGATCGCCAGACCTGTGCCTATTTACCTGGTGCCGTTCCTGCTCAACAGGACGATTGGGGGCGTGAGTATGGGGATCTGATTCTTGCTTGCCGCATTGTGCAGGATCTTGAGGAAGCGCTTGACCATATCCAGAATTATGGAACGGGTCATAGCGAAGCGATTATCACAAAAGATGCACTGGCAGCCGACCACTTTTTAGAAAGCGTGGATGCAGCCGCAGTCTATCATAATGCATCAACCCGTTTTACCGATGGCGGCGAATTTGGTCTCGGCGCAGAAATCGGCATTTCTACCCAAAAGCTTCATGCGCGCGGCCCACTTGGTTTACGCGAGTTGTGCTCTATGAAATACAAAATCTATGGCGAAGGACAAGTGCGGTAAAGACAAAAAACAACTGGTGGACGCATTTTAACTTTCCATCAGTTTTGTACAGAAACCTTATTTTTAAAATTGGGCGGAAATTCTTAATTTCCGCCCAATTTTTTATATATGTAAACGGTTTTATACAGTCTCAACAATGCAAAATCTATACAAGCTCGATTTTGCAATCGGCATCTTTTGGAAGATGTTCATCCAAAATAATATCGCCGATAGCATTTGCGCGGATAGATCCAGAAATCGGATTTTTGACACTATCGATGGCGCCGTGTACAGTCGCCCGCACCTCGCTATTTTCAAACGATAGGTCACAAGCCTCCATTTCACAATCTTCAAGCACTAAGCTTCTGCAATAGCACAATGGCTGTGTCCCGATAATTTTACAACGTATGAGACGTAAATTCTGGGAATACCATGCCAGATATTCTCCCTTAATCACGCTATCATAGACCGTAACATTACGGCTATGCCAAAAAGCATCTTTTGTATCCAAGATACTGTTGCGGATCACACAATTCTCCACGTATTGAAAAGAGTACTTCCCTTTCATTTGCAATTCTTCAATTTCCATATTACGAGTTTGCAGGAAAGGATATTCTGAGATTAAGGAACACGCTTTTATTTTGACACCGCGGCAAAACCAGCCAAACTCTGTAGATTCAATCTTGCAATTGGAAAGAATGGAATTGTCGCATTCCCGCAGCGCTTTTATACCCCCAAGTACGCTATCCTCAATGCATATATTGCGGTCATACCATAATGCCGCACGACAAGTCTGCGTCATGTGGCAGTGCCGCATATGCGCATTGGTTACATGCCACAGCGGATAGCGTAAAAGAAAATCACAATTTTCAATTTCCAGATCCGCACATTCTTTGATTGCAGATTCTCCATCGGCCGGACCTTCAAATCGACAGCTCTCAATTCGGGCACCATGCAACCCATATAGCGCACGTTCTTCATCTAAAACCAAATCTTTATAAGTTTCCATGATTTCTCCTTATCTCTTTTGTTATTTAATTGTATTATATACCATTTCTCTCTATTTGCCAACTTGTAAAACATAATTTCTATAAAAGAAACGGAGATTTTAATTACGATCTCCGTTTCTTTTATACTTTTTTAAATCGACTCTTTTCCGGCAATATAACGGGCAACATAAACGCCGCTTGCTGAAGCGTGAGACAGGGAATGTGTCACTCCGCTGCCATCTCCGATAATAAATAACCCGTTTTGCCGTGTTTCCAAATTTTTATCCAGTTCGACTTCCATATTATAAAACTTCACTTCGACACCATACAGAAGGGTATCATCGTTTGCCGTACCCGGGGCTATCTTATCCAATGCATAGATCATTTCAATGATACCATCCAGAATTCGTTTCGGCAAAACAAGACTCAGATCACCCGGTGTAGCAGCAAGTGTCGGACGCACCCAGCTCTCATCAATACGCGCCATAGTGGAACGGCGGCCTCGAATTAAATCTCCGAATCTTTGCACCATGACACCGCCGCCAAGCATATTGGAAAGCCGCGCAATACTTTCCCCGTAACCATTGCTGTCTTTGAAGGGTTCAGAAAAATGTTTGGCTACAAGCAGGGCAAAATTGGTATTGTCTGTATGCAATTTTGGATCTTCATAACTGTGGCCGTTAACCGTAACAATACCATTGGTATTTTCGTTCACGACAATCCCATGCGGGTTCATACAAAAGGTACGAACCATATCCTCAAACTTCTCTGTACGATAAACAATTTTGCTCTCATACAGTTCATCGGTTACATGTGAGAATACTGCAGCCGGAAGTTCAACGCGAACACCAATGTCTACACGATTGGAGTGCGTGGGAATCTCCATATCCCGACAAATTTTCTCCATCCATTTGCTCCCACTTCGGCCAACAGAGATAATACACTTCTGGCAAGTATAGACAGCATCCCTGCTTTCCACTCGGTAACCGCCGTCGATCTTTATTACGCTCTGAATTTCCGTATAAAAATAAAATTCAATATGCCCTTTCAAATACGTATACAGATTTTTTAAAACAATATAGTTTATATCGGTCCCCAAGTGTCGTACTGACGCATCAAGAAGGCGAAGTTTATTTTGCAAACACAAGGTTTTGAATTTTGAATTTGAAGTGGAATAAAGTTTTGTACTCTCTCCGCCATATTGGCAATTGATCTGGTCAACATAATTCATCAACTCCAATGCCTTGCTACGGCCGATATGTTCATATAAGGTACCGCCAAATTCATTGGTAATATTATACTTTCCATCCGAAAAGGCTCCTGCACCTCCGAACCCCTTCATAATCGAACAAGTTTGACATTTAATACAGTTTTTTACCTTTTCCCCGTCAATTGGACACCGCCGTTTCTCGAGCGGGGCACCGCCCTCAAAAACCGCTATTTTTAACTGTGGCGCAAGCCGACTTAATTCATAAGCAGAAAAAATACCGCCGGGACCTGCTCCAATAATGATAATATCATACTGCATAACTATCAGTCCTTTTTTCTTTCATGTTTCCGAGTTAATACACAAAACGACCGCTGGAAGAGCATGCAGAGTTTTAAAAACCCAAAACTTTTCAGCGGCACATTGATTCCTGATCGATTTACTTTTTTATTCTATCACAAAAACCAAGAGCAAACAAGCAGCAAAAAGAAAATGCCTCTGTAAAAATTTCTTTATCAACCAGCAGAAAATTTCTCCTTTGTGTCAAGTTTTCACTTTTCCTGCATATATATTTATCGTCAATTATCGTCGTTTCATTGGATTTAAGGAATCGGAGGGAATTTATGAGAATACATACGCGCAGACTTCCAAGATTACGGATCCGTAGAGGTAGCCGAGGCAGTTTGATCGGAATATATCTATTAATTGCCGTGATGCTTATCCTGCTGTCCATTATTTTTATTGATACGCAAATCAGTCCAATTATTCGGGAATATGCATACAATCGAGCAATTTATTTGGCAACTAGTACGCTCAACGATGCAGTCAACGAAGTAATTACAAAAAGTGGCATTACCTATCAGGATCTTATCCATTTGATGACCGACGATAACGGTGCCGTTAGTGCACTGGTATCTAACAGCGTAGCAATTAATAACCTAAAAACTACCATTATTACCAATGTGCTTAACCGGCTTGAACAACTCGAAAATACCAGACTGGAGATCCCTCTGGGCTCCATAACCGGATTTGATATCCTTTCTGGAGCAGGGCCAATTATCACCTTTTCGGTTGTACCGCTCGGCAGCGCATCTGCAAATTTTGGAAGCTCTTTTCAAGCTGCCGGAATTAACCAGACTCTACACAAAATTTACTTAAATGTAACTGCGCAGGTTAGCATTATCCTCCCGGGGAAAAGCATTGACGCGCAAATTGAAGTACAAGTCGATGTTGCAGAAAC
>CALWJF010000089.1 GCA_944380935.1 uncultured Clostridia bacterium | reverse complement strand
CCCGTATTCCAGACGCGGGTGATAGAAATCCACTCGCCCTCTGTCTCTGCTATTTCGCCGTTCACTGAGACCGACGGTTCAGCAGCCAGCCAATACGGCTTACGAAACTTTAATGTTGCGTTTACATGATCTGCATCAGTTACCGTAAGCGTTCCATGGTCAGCATAGGGGAATTGAGTATCCATTCGCAGCCGGATGCCTTTTTGTTCCCAGTTGACGGAAGAGGCGATGAACAGATTCACATATAGGGTATCTCCTACAGGATAATAAATCATACGCTGATAGCGGAAAGGGTTCTCCAAACCAGTCCCCACACAGCACCAAAACGCTTCTTCCGGGTCGCTGTACACTTTAAAGTGCCCCGGCCTCAGAGACACAAAATAGGTTTTCATGCCCGATTCCGGATCCTGTGAGGCCAGAATATGATTATACAGACAACGCTCATAGTAATCAATATAATCCGCCTTCTGCTCCCACGAGAACAAAAACTCGGTCAGCTTCATCATATTATATGTATTGCAGGTTTCCGCCGTATTAGGGCCCAAATCCTCGGTACCCAATGGATTGAAATGCTCACTGATGCTGTTTCCGCCAATCACATAACTGCGGTTATGCGCCACCGTATTCCAGAAAAACTCTGCAACACGGCGGTAGTAGTCATCTCCGGTATTGTTGTACAGGTTTGCCGCCGCAATGATCTTCGGAATTTGGGTATTGGCATGCTTTCCAGTCAGTTCGTCCCTCTGCTGGGACAGGGGCAGAAAAATTCGTTTTTCTGCGAACCGTACCGAAAGGTCAAGATACTTTTTCTGCCCAGTTAATTCATACATCTTAACGCAGGACTCTGCCATTCCACCATATTCGCACAGCAGCATCCGAGCCATCTGCTCGTCATTCAGACGGTCAGTTCCCGCCTTGACCCAGTCGGCAAGTTTCGTTGCCACCTGGAAGGCAAGGGCATTGCCTACTAGAGTATAAACATCGAGCAAGCCAGCAAATATCTTATGGAAGGTATACCACGGAACCCACCAGCCGGCAAGGGTAAAACCTTCGACATCAAATTCATCCGGATGGTCAAACACCTTGTCAAAGGATTCGCTTCTTGGAAAGCCACAGACATAGCCCTGCTCATCCTGCAAGGACGCAAGCACTTCAACCGCGTGGTCAATCCGCGCTTTTACTTCCTCATTTTTTGTTATTGTATACATATTGCTTGCCGCGCTTAACCAATGACCGAGGATATGCCCAGAAATCCCCTTGGCCTCCCAGCCGCCGTAACGGGGCTTTGACGCTTCTTTTCCCATTGCCTCATAACAAGGTGCTAGGAGACGGTCAATATCCAGACGGAGCAGAAACTTCTCACCACATTTCTGTGAATCCGAAAAAATTCCAGGCTGTAAAACAACCTGCTGATTGGTAAAACCAGCCATAAACATCCTCCAATTCCCTAGCGGCAAATTTCACCCGCCGCCAACAGGGTTTTTATGCGTCAACTTGTCCTGCTTTATTATAATGTGGTTTCAGGAAAATGTCCAGATACCCTGCAAAAAATCAAGCAGACAGTCAATGCCATAGTTACAGGCCCCTGCCAAGCCGGCTACATAACGTATGCTTCTCGGAAGCAGCGGTGCCCAGCTTTCCAGCTGGGACACTGCTGCTTCAATATCCTCAATCGGCAGATGGTATTCTTGGCCCATCCAAACAAAAACCACCTCATCCTGTTCCGTCTGTATGGAGACTACCTCATCGGTACTGTTTAAGACTGCAGCTGTATTGTAAAATGCCATACTGGAAAAAGCGACAAAGCTTAAAAGCAGAAGGGTAATACAACAGGACAGCGCGGCTGTTCGAAACTTTACTTTCATTATAACATCCTTTATTTTTTCATACTGTTGATGGCTTTGGCAAGTGATTTTCCTACCAGCTCGCCGGAATAGATGACCTCTTCCAGACTATTAGCTACGCTTCCCATTTCCAAAAGCAGAGAACCGCTGGTCAGGTGCTGGTTATATTTCCGGTAATCAAACAGCACAGGGCGGGTCAAACCCGGATAATCGCCTTCCATCTGCTTTTGAAGCACTGCGGCAAAACGAAGATTTAAAAAATAGTTCGGGTAGTTCATCGTACCATCGTCACATCCGGAAATGATCATTACCTGTGCGGCATTCTTCCCGTTGATATTAGCGACCGGTGCGTAACGAACACCGCTTTTATCTTCGATTGCATCACGATGGACATCGAGAACAATCTTAATGGATGGGTACTGCTTCAGATAATTTTGTACTGTAACTGCAGAACGGTCATAGCAGCCGGGAAAGGTCGGGTAATCATGAAGCGTCGTATCGTGAATCACACCGATCCCCGCCGCCTTTAACTGTTTTGTAATTTCCTCGCCCACACGAACGACATTGAGTGACGAATCGGTCGTACGGGAGTTAAAATTTTTATCATACCAGTCTGCAGTCTGAAGCTCATAGCCCTCGGTGGTATGGGTATGCATAATCAGCACCTGCGGCTCTGAGGTGTCGGTAATTTCAAACGCCGGAGGGTTGGCAATCTGGTCAATGACCTCCTGGTTGGTATGGTTGGTAATGTTTCGGATATACGCATTATTTCCAATATTGATATGTTGGCTATTCGCCGCCGCAGTATATTGCTTGCGGTAAATTTCCCCGGCGTTCTCCGGCTTGGCCAGCACTGGCTGAGAGGATTCCTGCGATTCCGAGGATGTTTGGGTTTCCTGTGGAACCTGCGGTGATTCTATAATGGTTGAAATATCCGAATTTTCTTCTCCCTGCTGGTATTGACTGATTTTATCGCTCAGTACAGCATTCCCCCCTTCCGGCATAACCGTGCCGGCGGAGATAATCGCCAGCCGAGAAGCCATTGCATCGATGTGCGGAAGAAATAAGTTGATCCCTTGATAGACAAATGGGCTTGCAACAAGTATGCAGAGAATTTTTAACAGTTTGATTCCTACTCTTTTTGTGGATCGTTTCATAAATTGCAGACGCTCCGTTCCATGATGTTCTTCTCTAATACTATGAAGAAAAACAAAAGAAAATGTGCGCCTTGCCCTTTACTGTGTCAGCCCCATAATTTCCTCAAGTGTCAGCATCGGCTGCAACGCTTTGTTCACTGCAAGAGAAAGCGTTTGCGCCGCCTGTTTGATAATGACATCAATTTCCCTCGGGGTCACCATATAACCCGTACACTCCGCCGGTTCCTTCAACTCCAGTTCCGACAGGTTTTCTGCAATAGTGCCCATATCCACTACCGTAGGGATCCCAAGAGCGACCACAGGCACACCCAACGTTTCGCGGCTCAATTCTTTCCGTTTGTTCTGTACCCCGGACCCGGGAGAAATCCCCGTGTCTGAAATCTGCACAGTACAGCCTAGGCGGTCGACATGGCTGGAGGCAAGCGCATCAATTGCAATGACCGCGGACGGGCGGATAAAATCACAAACCGACCGGATGATTTCCGCCGTTTCAATTCCAGTTTTTCCAAGTACACCAGGTGCGATAACCGCAACAGGGCGTAGGTCCGGCAGTACTTTGGCAGTCTCGCTCCCATGAAAATGACGTGTAGCAAGAACGCCGGCCGCGGTTTGCGGACCGATGGCGTCAGGGGTAATATCACTGTTGCCGAGTCCGGCGACCAGCACGGTTCCCTCTTTTGGGACTAATTTTGCCAATTCTTCGGAAACAACACTGAGTTCCCCTTCAAAATTAACAGAAACACTGCGGAAGGGCGTCACGTCTACAGTAACATATGTGCCGACTGGCTTCTGCAGTCGGGCGGAGGCTTCTTCGCTCTGAATTCTTAGGCTTGAAACACGGATCCCTTCCTTTTCATATTCTTCCTGTTCAATTCCGGAGAGATGAGGGTTTCCCTCGATTTCCAGGCGCTCCATTGCCAAATCAGTACGAAAATTGGTACTCATGCGCTCTCCTTTCACAAATCTCACAAAATTTTTTCAATTGCCGGATTTCTACTTGATTTTTCCCAAAAATAATGGTATCATAATTAGGCTTTCATAATCTGTCGTGTCTCGGGCAAAATGCCTTGTGCAGGTTATGTTTCATAAGATAAGCTTATTGTGTGCAAAAACCGGTTCGCATATGTGAAGGAGGTGCAAAAAGATGCCAAATATCAAATCCGCGAAAAACAGAGTAAAAGTTATCGAAACCAAAACTCTGAGAAACAAAGCGCTGAAATCGAACCTCAAAACGGTTCTGAAAAAAGCTGACCTTGCTGTTGCCAACAATGCTGACAATAAAGACGAAGCTGTAAAAGTCGCGATCAAAAGGATCGATCAGGCTTGTGCAAAAGGTTTGCTTCATAAAAATGCCGCATCGAGAAAAAAATCTCAGCTTGCACTGAAACTGAACGCGAAAAACGCGTAGTTTTCCTCTCCGGCCTGCCCTCTCAGGGCTGGAAAAAACAAAAAGCAAAGCGTGTACGCCTCACCGTACACGCTTTTTCTTTTTGTCTTTTTATTCCTGCCGCCGTTTCCTGCTGACAATATGATAGACAGCGAGGGCAACACAAGTAGCAAGCGACAACCAGAAAAACGGGGTAACCTGCCGGCTAGCTGTCACGCT
>CALWJF010000088.1 GCA_944380935.1 uncultured Clostridia bacterium | reverse complement strand
CGGGGAACTTGGCTTTTCTGCGCCCGAACTTTTCAAAAACGGTTGCAGACGTGGTAAAATCGGAAGGCGGTATTCCGTTTCTGACCGACTGCAATACGCTGTATGTGGGCCGCCGGAAAAATGCGCTTGAGCATCTGGATGCGGCTTATGAAAACGGGTTTTCCCCGCTGTCCACCGGATGTCAGATTATCATCGCGGATGGCCTGAAGGGAACCGATGATGTAGAAGTGCCGGTAAAAGGCGGCGAATATGTGAAGACCGCGAAAATCGGACGTGCCATAATGGATGCGGACGTATTTATTTCGCTGAACCATTTTAAAGGGCATGAGCTGGCCGGCTTTGGCGGGGCAATTAAAAATGTAGGGATGGGCTGCGGTTCGCGCGCAGGCAAGATGGAGCAGCACAATTCCGGCAAACCGGTGGTAGACCCGGCCGTCTGCCGCGGCTGCCGTAAGTGCGCGCAGTATTGCGCGCAGAGCGCCATCCATTTTGAAGGCGGCCGTGCCGTAATCGACCACAGCAAATGCGTCGGCTGCGGCCGTTGTATCGGAATCTGTAATTTTGATGCAATTGCAGCGTCCGACGACAGCGCGGAAAAGGATTTGTGCGGAAAAATGGCAGAATATGCCAAAGCGGTACTGGACGGACGGCCGCACTTCCATATTACGGTTGTGATGGATGTATCGCCTTATTGCGATTGCCATGGCGAAAATGACGCGCCGCTGATTCAGGATGTCGGGATGTTTGCGTCCTTTGATCCGGTAGCCATCGATCAGGCCTGTTTCGATGCCGTGCATCAGCGTATGCCGCTGCCGGGCAGTATGCTGACCGACGCACGTCCGGACGGTAATTATGGTGCGGATTATTTCCATGCGGTTTTTGAGAATACCAATGGGCTGGATATGCTTGCCCATGCGGAGAAGATCGGCTTGGGAAGCCGAGAATATGAACTGATTACGGTAAAATAAAAAGACGTTTGTAAATAAGAAACGCCCGCAGGAATCTTCTGCGGGCGTTGTTTTTTTGCTGCATTTATAAAAAGAAACGTTTGTGTAGGTTTTCGCGTAGAGGCCGGCACAGCGCGATGACCAGAAATGCGATGCCGAAAAGTGTGCCGGAAGCAGCCGGGTACAGCGACCAGTTAAAAATCCGGCCGGCGTGGAAGGTGATGCTGATAAACAGCTCCAGCAGGATGCAGAACCCGCCGCTTGCAAAACACAGGCCGCTGATAATAAACAGCGCGGCTTTCGGCAGGTAGCGGAAAAGGGTAACGGCTGCGGTTGTCAGCAGACCCAGGATGCCGACGACAGGGAAAGCAAAGCTTAAAAACCAGCCGCCGGAAAGCGTCCAGTCGATGCACAGCAGATAGAGACCGAGTGCAGCGAAGTCAATGGGAACAAAAATGACCGGGTTTGGTTTGTGAAACCATGCCGGGAGAACCACGACAATGTAAAGGAATAAAATAGCGCCGGCCACGTAACCGGACCAGACCATTTGTCCGTTGATGCGCAGGTCAATGAGCAGAGACAGCATAATTGGCTGGGCAAAAAGAATGGTAATGATAAATAAAAGGCCGCGGGGATTGACCTGTTCCGCCGCGCGGCGCGTATGAGGATACGGCGGGAACTCTTCGCTGATATGGATGTCGGGATGATAAACACGGGTATGGCACAGCGGGCATTCTTTTTCTCCGTCAGCCAGCTCTACACCGCATTGGATACAATACATGAGATTTCACCTCCGGTTGCTTTCCACTTTGATATGCACACCCTGTTGGCGCAGCTGTTCATAGAAATACAGTTCCAGTTTCGATTGGCGGATATTGCGGGTAAAATTGAGATATATGGTGCCGTTATAAGAGAGCATTGCGCAGGCGAACGGCGTTGTGGACTGCGAACCGATCAGGAAATCCATGCGTCGTATAAAAGGCTGCATGGCATCCGGCAGATGGACTACGCCGAGATTGGAAAGGTTGATGCAGGATTTGCGTTCGCCGACGGCATTGTAAACCGCCTTCATGGCCAAGTTTTTGATAAACAGGGGCATAACCTTCAGGACCGGGCTTTTTTCCGAACGAACGTTGGTGCTCATTCGGGAAGCCATTTCTTTTTTGGTAATTTCCATCCCCATCTGATGATGAACGGAGCGGCAGACCTCGTCGAAATCCCAGGTTCCCATTTTCGGATCAATCCCCGGTGTAACATATAGGGCAAAATTGCGGAGCGTATGGCTGTCAAAGAAGGGGCGGAGATTGACGGGAATCAGCACTTTCAGCGGTTTCTGCCGGCGCTTGCGGGGCTGCGTCTCATCCTGCAGGCGCATCAGCGCACAGATCAGCGCGGAGGCCAGAAACGCCGTCAGCGAAACCTGGTGGCGCCGCGCGGCTGCCAATGCGTCTTCGACGCTTGCCATAAAGGTGGTAACATGGATGGTATCGTCGGGCTCCCGTGTTCCCTGATAGTGAAAAGCGGTTGATTCCGCCCGGCTTTTGGAAACGTCGCCATAGCTGCGCAGGAAACTGTCTTCCAGCTCGCCCTCGTCCGGAGGCTGAAGCCGGTCAAGAACGCCGTCGGTACAGGGGATTTCACAGGCATATTTTTGATGGAGGTATTCGGCAAGCAGGGTTTTCAAAAAAATCATGCCGCCGGTACCGTCGGTCAGGGCATGGAAAAACTCCACCGCCACACGATTGCGGTAAACGATCACCCGGAACGCACAGCGGCGCAGCTCCCGGGCGGACATACGGGTCATCGGATAGCTGTATTCCGTACGCACCGGCGGCGCCATCGGCAGTTCTTCGAGATAATACCAGAATGCGCCCCTGCGCAGGCAAACGGCGATCGATGGAAAGCGGCGCACGGTTACGTCCAGCGCGGACTGCAAAATAATACGGTCAACGTCCTCAAACAGGGATGCAGAGAGTCGGAAAAGGTTGGTCCAGCGCCGGTTTTTTGCCGCCGGATAAATTTTGGCAGCATTATCCAGGCGCATCCAGCGCAATTTCCGTTCATCCGGCAGATGCTGACGGAGGAAATCGTTGATTTGTGTAAAATCGCTGCGGTTTTCCTTCAGATAATACAGGACATAGGCATGCCACATATGCGGCGCGACGATCAACCGGCTGGTGCAACCGGCAGCTTGCAGCTTTTCATGCAGCATGCGCGCATCGTCGAGCATAATTTCGTCGCCGCCGACAAATAAAAGGGAGGGCGGCAGGGAAGAAAGTTCACCGTAGAGGGGGGATACGAAGGGATTGGCTAAATCGTTTGTATAGCATTGGGCGAAAAATTGTAAACGATCAAGCGTCATGGAGGGATCTACATTGCGGTTTTCTACATAAGATGCGCCGGTTGCGCATAAGTCGGTCCATGGCGAAATCCCAATAAGCCCGCAAGGCAGCGGAATATGCAGCGCCTTCAGTTTTAAGCACAGCGCGTAAATCAAACCGCCCCCGGCACTTTCTCCGCACAGCACGATCTGATCGGCTTTGTAGCCGTGTGAAAGCAGGCTTCGGTAGGCTTCAAGCGCATCGTCCAGCGCCGCCGGGTAGGGATTTTCGGGTGCGAGCCGGTATGCAGCGCAGAATACGCGGATACCGCATTCCGCCGCAAGGATTGAACCGAACCCCAGCGAATATTCCAAACTTCCGCAGGTATAGCCCCCACCGTGCAGATAAAGGATCACGCCTTCATGCCGTGCATCCCGGGGCTGTACCCAGGCGGCGCGGAAAGCGGGAAAGTCCTGTTCTTCAATGCTGATCTGGTTGTGTTTGGTATGCGTCATCAGCTCTCCAAGCATGTCCTGGCCGCGCCGGGCGGCCTCCAGAGAGCAGCCCGACAAAATCGGACGCAGCAGCGCAAGCTGGGACCGGATGAATTTTCCGCTGATTGCCATGTGGATTCCTTTCTACTGGAAAATAGGGAAGCATGCGCCGGGGGTATCCCGGCGCATGCAAAATCGTACAATGCCTGCCTGCTTCCCGTTGCTCCTTTGCTTATTTCGTACGCAGCATGGAAAAAATCTGATTAATTTTTGGGGGATTTCCCTTATAAAACGCCATCATTTTGTAAATTTTTCCTGCGAAATACATGACAAGCAGAGCCAAAAGGAAAATCAGAGCCAGGCTTATCAAAATATTTGGAATCGGCATCACACCGAGCGCCGCAAGCCCGGGAACGGTCAGAATTGCAGAAAAGGGAAAGTAATTCAGCCAGTTTCCCGCGTCCAGCGTGCCGGTCAACCCACCGGAATAAATCGTCAGGAAAAAGCTTGCAATCAGGGCGAGCGTGAAGAGCATATTGGTGGAAGACAGGTCTTCCGGTTTCCCGGCCATTGCGCCGCCGATAGAAGCCAGTGCGCAATAGAGTAAAAATCCTGCCATGATGACGATAATTCCGAGTAAAATTCCTGGCAAGGAGAAAACGCCGGAAAACAGCTCCAGATTATCAAAAATCCGGACAATAGCCAGGTCTGTATCCGGGTTGACGGCACGCGCCAGCACGCATCCGCAGGCAAATCCGGCCAGCAGCGCGCACATCCACAGTACAAACTGAAGGATCGCTGTCAGGCAGATGGCCAGCACTTTGCCCAGAATCATTGCGGGCGGCCGAATCGAAACCAGAAAGGTGTCCATAAGCTTGGAAGTTTTTTCCATAATTACGTTGTTGGCAACACTTTGCCCGTAAATCAGGACGAGGAAATATAACACCATGACATTCAGATACGGGATCAGATATGCCAGAACTTCGCGCAGGGTATCGAAGCCGTCTGCGCTGCCGGTCTCATCCGAGTCCGGCGCTGGATCGCTGGTATCTACCGGCGCAAACAGCGTGGCCATCTGGGCTTCGTCCAGCCCGGATAATTCCATCAGCACATAGGGGAAGCCGGCGTTGAGATAGGCCTCAAACCCCTCCGCGTCGCGGCGCGACAGGCTGCTGTTTTCGGGAAGGATCACACGCAGCGTATAGGCATCGGCTGTATTTTGAATTTGCAGCACAAGCGAACCGGCATCCGCTGCCGAAAGCGCCTGTTCTACGTCCGCTGCCGGCTCATAAACAATGCCGGAAAACGCTTCATACCCGGGCACTGCCAGCGTATTGAGATCATAACCAAGACCGCTTTCATCGGCAACCAATACCCGCTGCACTTGTGTTTTCGGTTCCGATACGGCAGTATCTGCGGAATCCATCGCCGCCATTGCAGCGGTGATAACCGCCGGGATCAGAAAACACAGCAGCGCAAGTACGATAGTTGCAGATTTATAAGACCGGCTTTTGACGTGCTGGGAAAAGGTAAATTGAAAAATTTTATCGAATCCGGAAAACGCAAGTTTCATTACGCATCCTCCTTTGCCGGACGTTTTGCCATCGCAAATAGCTGGCGCAACGTGACGCGCGAGCCGCGATGAATCAGCAGCTCATTGTAGACCCGTGCACAGAAAAGCGCGAGCCCGGCAACCACCAGCGCCTGGATGCCCCATGAGAGGCATAGCAGCGCAAAACTGATGTTGCCGCATACATAGCTAACCGGCGCACAGAATACGGACAATACCGGGAACAGCGAAACAATTACCGAAGCCGTCCCGCTTTCAAAAGCCGGGACGATCATGGAAACAATATACGCGCTCATAATCACCAGAATGGAGGTCAGCTGCGCACGGTCAATCTCCTCCATAGATGAGCAGCAGGTGCCGCTGATGCCGGACAGGATGGAAAAAGTGAAATAAGCCAGGACCAGAGAAACCAGTACGATCAGCACGGTCATTGGGCTGAGGTTTAAGCCCTGGCTGCCAATGCCGAAGGAGGATAACAGCTGGGAGAAGCTGGAAACATTCAAAAAGTTGCTGCTGACGGTATAGGAAAGGAAGAAAGCAAGGATTATTGCCAGAAACATTCCAAAAATAAAAACCATTACGGCGAGAATTTTGCCGAGAATCAATGCCAGCGGCCGGACAGAAACCGTCAGAAGTTCCACAAGCTTGGAGGCCTTTTCCTCGACAATCGCACGCGCGATATAGGATGCGGCCATGGTGGAAAGCATCATTACAAAGATGGAGTATCCATACTGTACCGCAAATTTTGTATCAAAAGAGACATCCGAAGCGCTCAGGAAATCGCGCTGCGTTACAAGCTCTGTGGAAAATGCGGCGGATACCAGCTGCGCCTGCGCCTGTTGCGCTCCGACAGCGGCAAGCCGGGCGTTGTCGAAAGCGTGGGTTAACGCACTTTTTAGCTGTGCAAGTTCCGAATCGCTCCATGTGTCGTCCGGGGCGCAGCGCAGGGCAATCCGGTATCCGGGGTCCTGCGCCCGGATTTCGGCATAAATGCTGCCCGGCTCCGGATCGGCGTCCTGCGGCGCGCTAAGCGCTGCAAACTGCGTGTTTGAAAAATACGCGTCTGTTGAGAGTGCATCCAGATCGAGGGAAAACGGCGTTTCATTGGCAATATAAACGGCGCGAATTGAACTGGACTGCACCGGTACGGCGCTGCTGCCGCCGGAGAAAATGACGGCAATCGGTACGCTGGCCAGCGCAAGCAGGATCAGGATGATTAGGGAGATGAGATTCGCCTTATTTTTGACGTGCGTGGCAAGCGTAAACCGGAAAACTTTCCCGGTCCCGGTAAAATCAAATTTACTCAGCTTCATGCACTTCACCTACTTTTTCGACGAAGATCTCATGCAGCGAAGGCTCGCGCAGGTCGAAGGTGATGACGGTGATACCGTTGGAGATCAGCATACCCAACAGGCGGTTAGCCTGCTCCTCACCGCTGACTTTGAGCTGATATTCAAATTCTTTCTGTGTCAGAAGCGCTGCGCCAGACGCATCAATATAACGGCGGATCTCCTGTTCGGTTTTCAAAAACAGGTTGACGCGCCCATAGCTTTTTTTGATTTCACTCAGATGTCCCTGCAATACCGTTTTGGAACGGTTCAAAATGGTGATGTCTGTACAGAATTCTTCTACCGTCGCCATCTGATGGCTGGACATAATCAAATATTTTCCTTTTTGGATTTCGTCGCGAATGATCCCCTTGAACAGGTCCGTATTAACGGGATCGAGGCCGGAAAGCGGTTCATCGAGGATGATCAATTCCGGATCAGAAATCAGCGCGGTCATCAGCTGAATTTTCTGCTGATTGCCCTTGGAAAGCTGATCGGCAAGTTTTGGCTTCTGCGTTTTTACCCGGCGCACACCGCCAAAGCGCGAAGCCGGTGGAGCAGCAGAGGATACCTTCGTCTGCGGATATAAATATTCCTCGACTTCCAGCCGTGATGCCCAGTGCCGGATACGCTGTTTTGCGTCGGCGCGGGAGACCCCACGCAGGGATGCAAAATAGAGAAGCTGATCCATCAGCGAGTATTTGGGATAAAGCCCGCGTTCCTCTGCAAGATAGCCCACGTTGCAGGTTGCGGTATCCAGCGGTTTTCCATTCCAGAGCACTTCGCCTTCATCCCGGGCAAGCATCCCCAGAATCATACGGATGGCTGTTGTCTTGCCCGCACCGTTGGTTCCCAGCAGCGCGTATACGCCGGGTTTGGTCATTTCAAAACTGAGATGGTCTAAAACCGTACGGTCGCCATATTTTTTTGTTAAATTTTTTACAGTCAGTGCCATAAAAGATCCTCTCTTAATGAATACCGGGCAAAAGCCCGAGCCGGTTTCCATAAGCGGTGAAGGAATCGGCAGCGCGGCCTTGCTGGTAACTAGTATACCACGATGTAGTGGCATGGTAAAGTAAAAAAACAGGAGTATTGGGTAAAATGCATGGAACGCAGCGGTTTTCGGTTTCCCCCCTTTTGGCATCGGATTATACGCTCGCTTTCTATCCTTTCGTGAGATCGGTTCCTGGTGCGCTGCACAGAACCGGAGAACAAGCGATCCGATTTTTTGTTTTGTCCTGTTATAGGACAGATGTTGGCGAATCATACTATACCCTAAGAATTGTCCTATGTCAAGACAATGGAGGGATGAAGATGGCGCGGATTATCGATGGAAGTGCCAGGAATATGGTAGGCGAACAGATCAAGAGACTACGGATAGAAAAAGGACTGAGCCAGCAAACCCTTTCGAATCGCTTGGAAACATTGGCGATTTACATTTGCCGCGGTTCGATATCTCGAATTGAAGAGCGCAAGCGGACGGTCACCGATATAGAATTATATGGTCTGTCCAGGGTACTGGGCGTACCCATCAATCAACTCTTCGAGGCAGACCAGGAAAACTAGGAAAATTCCGAGACGTAGGCTAGGCAATGAGGATGCAGAAAAACAGGACGCAGATGGATGCTGCGCCCTGTTTTCCGATAATGGGGTAACGTTTTCCGGTTACGTGTCGTATGCAATCGATGCGGCAGCTGCATTTTTCTGAACGGATGCAATACCGCCCAGACACCCGGCCAGCGCCTGATAGGATTCGCTTACGGCAATAATGCGGCCGTTGGAGGATTTTAAACGGAAACGGTAATGACTGCTTTTGTCCAGATAGACTTCAAATTTCGGATGTTTGCATTTGGAAAACGTTTCTTCCGTCTGATTTTCGACAGCGGCATTTGGAGCATGTTTGCGCACGGAAGCGATTCCCCGAAGGCAAGCGTCCTGCGAGGCGTAGACCTCGCTTGTAGCAATGATCTCGCCGTTTCCGGCTTTCAGATCGAATTTCATACCGGTCCCGGTTTTGCGGATTTGGAATTTCCCCATGGCATTAGCCCCTTTTCAGCGGTTACGGATCAGAGTTTTTTGATGTCGATAAAATAAACGTCATTTTCGAGAAGGGGGATTTGATAGACAAAACCGCCCTGCCCGCTGAAAACGCTGCACGATGGCGTCCCCTCACAGGCAACGGCCAGTGCGGCGATCTGTTCGCGGGAAAGGTTATCCGGCCGGCCAAGTTTAAGGTATTCGCCGTAAACGTCGTTTACGCCGTAACCTGTGCGGTATACGCTGACCAGCCATTTTCCTGCGGGCAAGTCCGGGATAGACAGGCACGCAGGCTCCGCATTGGCAGGGACAAGATCGCGGATATAATAATGCTGGTTGGGCACGCCTTTCTGATCATGCTTGGTATAATTCCATACCAGCGCCTGAACGCCGGTTTCACTGCGGCATACAATACTGTCGGAATCCGTACAGCAAAGCTCCGTATCGCCGAGCATATGTAAAAACTTATAGGCGAAATAGCTGGGTTTTTTCAAACCATGCAGATTCATCAGCCCGAATCCGCCGTGGAACGGAGATGGAGGCGGGCCGGCCTCTTCAAAAATATCGGTAAACGTCCAGTAGCTCATGGCGTCCGCGGACCCGGCAAGACGCTTCAGATTATATAAGATATAAGGTGCATTGACATAGGAATCATGGAGATTGTCACGGCTGGTATAAGAGGAACTCCACTCGGTATAGTATAGAGGAAGCCCGGCAAGCGGCGTCGCGTCAATACAGGCGCGGGTGGCGGCGACAGACTGGGGGATATAATCCGGATTGTCAAGCAGGATATGCAGGTTGACGCCGAACTCATCCACCGCGCCCTCAACCCCATAGGTATGCGTCGACAGAAAATCCAGAGGAACATTGGATTTCAGGCAGTGATCAATCATTTCCCGAATCCAGTGATGTTCGCTGGTTGCGGGCCCGCCGACCGGATATTCCGGGCAAACTGCCTTGATCGCGCGGGCAGCGGTATCATACAGTTTAAAATACTCCGCCCGATCCCCGGAAAAGAATATGGGGAGATCCGGCTCGTTCCAAACCTCAAAAAACCAGTTTTTTACTTCTTCCTGCCCGTAACGCGTCTGCCAGTGCAGGACAGCGGCATAAATAAAGTCATAATATTCGCCGTAATCACGAGGCGGTGTGACGTTGCCGCGCCACCAGAAGAGCGTTTGTTCTCCGGAAGCCATGGCCTGCGGCATAAAAGAAAGCTCAACAAACGGGCGGATGCCCAGCGCAAGCATTTCGTCAAAAACCTCGTCGATATACTGCCAGTTGTAAACCAGCTTACCTTCTATGCGGCGCACCACCGCCATATCGTCACAAAACAGGCCGTGAAAACGCAAATATCGGAATCCGCACTCGCGTACAGCCGTTCCGAGCTGCCGTATAAACCCGGTGCGCAGCGCTTCCTGCGCGCGTCCGGCCCCGACACAGAAATTGGCAAAACGGTTAAATTTCCCTTTTACATTTGCAAGCTGCACTTCAATTTTTCGCATGCTGTTCCTCCTCCGGTATAATAAAAAAGCCCGGGCCAAAAGATGTCGCCCGGGCAAAATCCTTTAAAAAGGTGATTATTCGACAATTGTATACGCAATTCCCAATTCTTCTGCGAAATCAATTACAAAAGAACCTTCTTTGCAGGAAAGGGTAAGCTGCGTGCAGTTTTGGAAACTATTTTCGTTAATATCCGTTAAGCTGGCCGGGATGTTTACCGTTTCCAGTGCGGAGCAGTCCGAGAAAGCCATCTGGGAAATTTCCGTCAGGCCTTCGGGAAGCACTGCGCTTTTCAGTGCACTGCAGCTGGAAAATGCTCTTGTAGGAAGTACGGTAACGCCCTGCGGGATTTCAATCTGTGTCAACGCCGTGCATTCAAAGAAAACGCCGGTTCCCAGCTCAGTCAGCGCATCCGGCAAATCGATCTGGGTCAAACCGCTTGCATAAAAAGCTTCTTCTCCGATGGATGTGACCGTATCCGGAATGGTAACCGTCTGCAAATTTTTCGCGCAATGGAAAGCCCAGGCTGCAATATAATTTACACCGTCGGAAATCGTATAATCCGAATCTGTACGGCCGGCCGGATAGGCGACGATTGCAGACAGGTCCTTGGTATATAATACGCCGTCTACCGAAGTAAAAGCCACGTTTTCGGACGAGACGGAAAATTCCGTAATGGAATCGCTGCCGTAGAAAGCGCCTTCAATAATAAACTGGACCGAATCCGGGACGGTGAAGCTTTCCAGGCTGTCGCATTCCCCAAACGCGCCGTCGTCAATATACGTCAGACTTTCAGAGAGCGTCAGATCTTTAAGGTTTGTGCAGCCGTAAAAAGCGCCCTGGCCGATATTGGTAACCGTATCAGACATTTTTACCCGTTCAATTTCCGTATGATTATAGAAAACAAAGGAAGCAATGGAACGTACGTCCTTGGGAATAGAGACATAGGCGGCGTCGCCTGTATATTCGGTCAAGACTCCGTCTTCGATGACAAAATCGGAAGGACCGGAACTTTTGGAATTATAAATGATAACACCGATTATACCGGCCGCAATGATAAGCGCCAAAATTACGCCAAGGACTGTCACTAAACGTTTCTTTTTCACAAGTTTTCTCCTGTTAACGTATTGTTTTCATCGGCTTCTTCAAAAAAGAGAGGGCACTGCGCCGAAAGCAGAATCCGAGAGGCCGGACTCAACGAAAAAACGGAAAGCAGTTGGCCCGAAAACCGGTTAAAAACCGGATACTCTTTTCTATTATACTCAGTTTTGTGATTTTTTCAAGCACAAACTTTTTATTTACAAATTTTTGATATTCTTATAGGAAACCTGCACCTGTCTAATCAGACGAATTACAAGCGTAAAAAGTTTCGGTTTTTGAATTGTGCGAAATAAAAATTCCCGTCTTTACAGGTTCTGTAAAAACGGGAATAGAAGAGCTGCATTGGGCAGAAGGCTTTATACGCGCAGGTTCTCTCCATCGAGACCGATAAATGCGCCGTCGCGATCCAGACCGGATTCCGGATGTGCGATGAGCCATTTATTTTTTGCGGTCATCAAACGGCTTTCCCCAGTGGCCGGGAGTTTGGCTTCAATTTCCGTATTGGTGTCTTTCGGCAGGACGACGACGCAGCGGAAGCCCTTATCGTTGGCATTGCAGGGCGCATAATGGAGGGTCGTGGCGTATACCTCAATTGCAACGCCGGCCGGCAGTGTAAACAGTTCCATCTTGGAGGTGTCGTAGTGGTTGTTTTCATCAATGTCCTGCTGGGCGCCAAGCATGAGGATCAGATCGTTTCCGCAGGCAATGTTGATTTCGCTGGAACGGTGGTATTCTACGGCATTGAGTAAATGGTTATTGCCGTTGCAATAGCCGACCTGAATCGGAAGGCCGCCGTAAACTTCTTCAAACAGGACCTTTGTGGTAGAGGCTACTGCCTCAAGGGAAGCAACAGAAGGCAGATATTCGACGCCGTCAGTAACCGGGGTCGCCATCATTGCGTCAATCAGCGGCTGAAAATCATAATCTTTCAGTACGCGGCCGTATTTTTTAAAAGCAGGATCATAAACCGATAAAATCTGCATAAGACAAAAACTCCTTCCATTTTTAAAACGGGCTTACACCCGCGCTTTTGATGCTTGTATTTTATCATATTGGATGATAAAATGAAAGAGACAAATCAAGAATTTGTAAAGGAGAACGAAAAATATGGTCAAAACCTCATTCTTCGGCGAAGGCTACGGCGATATTCATGCAACCTTGTATACCATCGAAAATGCCGATGGCAGCGCGGTTTCCATCTGCGATTTCGGTGCAAAAATCCAAAGCGTCAAAATTCCGGGTTCCGACGGCGTACTGCGCAGCGTCACAATGGGCTTTGACAGCGTCATGCAGTATATGACCATGCCGACCTTCTACGGCGCGACCATCGGGCGTGTCGGGAACCGTATCGGGGGCGCGGCCTTCGATGTCGGCGGCAAGCATTATGAAGTGGCCGTCAATAACGGCCCGAACCATCTTCATGGAGGCATACTTGGTTTCGATAAGCGTATGTGGAAAGGCGAGATCCTTTCCGACGAGAGTGTGCGCCTGTCCCGGCTGTCTCCGGACGGCGAGGAAGGATATCCGGGCAACCTCGAAGTTTCCGTCACCTTCACCTTTGATGCGGCGCATAAACTGACGATTGCGTATCATGCAACGACCGATGCGGATACGCTGTGCAACCTGACCAACCATAGCTATTTTAATTTAAACGGATGCAACGGCCGTGCAACCGGAACCATTGACCGTCACACGCTCTGGATTGATGCAGACCGCATTACTGCCTGTGATGCCAACCTGCTTCCGACGGGCGCGTTTATTGATGTAAGCGGGACACCGTTTGATTTCCGTACCCCCAAAGCCATCGGGCGGGATATCGAAGCGGATAATGAATTCATCCGTTATGCGCATGGGTATGACTTCAATTATTGCTTAAATGGTGAGGGGTTCCGTAAGGTCGCCGAGGCTATCGGCGATGAAAGCGGGATTACCATGGAATGCTGGACCGATTTGCCGGGAATGCAGTTGTATACCTCGCATCGGGAGAGCTTCTGCCTGGAAACGCAGGCATATCCGAATGCCAACCAGCATCCGGAGTTCCCCTCAATCGTCCTAAAAGCTGGAGAATCCTACGATACGAAGACCGTATATCAGTTCCGATAAAAACAAACCCTGCCGCTGTTTCGGCGGCAGGGTATTTTTTATAAAGGAGAATCCGGTTTATGGAATACCGAATAATTTCCCTTCCCCCGTTCCGGGCGGCCTCGTCCGGCCTGGATCAAATTGGAGATTTTGCGGAGGATAGCCGGCTTGGAAAGTTTGACCGGTACTTTTCTGCGATAACACCCTGCCCGCGTGATTGTTTTATGCCCAGGGATTTTCTCTATTATGACGAAGCGCAAAACGGAATGGTCTGGCTCTATGCGCTGAGCGAAGATATAGATGCAGGTGGGATGGAGACCGTCGATTTTGAGGGCGGCTATTATCTGACATATACCTACCGCGACGGAGACGGCGCGGAGAATGACCGGCTTTATAAAGGCGCGCTGGACTATATCGCCAAAAGTGATGTTTTGGAACTGGACGTCCGTCCGGGGCACTATACAATGGGGCATATTATAACGCCGCCTGACTTGATTCAGGCACAGGGTTGGGCACAGATGGAAACTTTTGTGCCGGTAAAATCGAAATAAAACGGATGCTGCGCTTGCCCGGCCGAGAGTTTTGTATGGGTTACGTGCGCGGCTGTAAGACAAAAGAATCTGCTTCCAATGCGCCGCCATTCGATGATGCGTTTTGATGGATTGCAAAAAGGCCGGCCTTCACGCCGACCCAATGGCCGGGCGTAGCTTTCAGTGTGTCGCCGATCGGCCGGAAATTCTGTCCGTCCCGGCTGATCGCAAAGCATATCTGCGCTGCCTGTTTGACTTGCATTTGAACATAGAGGAAATCGTCTTGCAATTCTGCCAGGAGATTGCAGGTTTCATTGCCTTCGGGGCAATCCCCGGTTCGTTGCTGCAGCACAAGGCCATCGTGCGTTTTTTGAATAATCAGTGCCGTATAGCGGCGTGCAAGCGAGACCATTCCGACTGCGTCGCCCTCCAGCAGCCGGGAGAAGCGAAGCAGGGTGGTGATTTGGAAATCCGGAGCGGGCCATTTCTGAAGCAGCAAATTGGGAATGTTGCAAAGCGGTGTATTTTCAGGGGCCGGCTGTGCGAATAAGACGAGGCGCTGGTCTTTGAAAGTGTACCAGCTGTCCTGATGGTTAGCGTTCCATTGCCATTGCAGGCCCAGGCAGTTGCCGTCGAAGAAATCGCTGTCTTCGGGCGCATCAGCGGGATAACTTGCGCCTACATTGGGTTTGTGATACTGTAAAACCGGTTCTCCGCATCCGTCCACAGGATTTACACCGATGACCGGCCAGTCGTTTTCCCAATGCATGGGCTGAAGATGGATCACGCGTCCGGCATTTCCGACATCCTGGAAATGGATAAACCAGTCTTCTCCGCTGGGAGTATCGACCCATGCGCCTTGATGCGGACCGTTTATCGGGGAATTTCCCTGGCGGAGCACGATTTTTTCCTCATAAGGGCCGTAAATATTTCGGGAACGCAGGACGGTCTGCCATCCGTGTTCTACGCCGCCTGCCGGCGCAAAGATATAATAATACCCGTTTCGTTTATAAAGCTTGGGTCCCTCAATGACCGGCTGCGTGGCATGACCGTCATAAATAAATTTTCCGTCCGCCAAGATATGAGAACAATCCGGCGCCATCGGCGAAAGATAGAGGAAGCTGTTAAACCCGATGCGGCTTTTTGCAAAAGCATTAACCATATACGCGTTTCCATCGTCGTCCCAAAATGGGCATGGATCAATCCATCCCGCAGCTTTCTGAACGCAGACAGGGTCAGACCACTTGCCCCATGGATCGGTTGTCCGGCACATCATAACCCCTTCGTCCGGGAAGGGGAGGAACGCATAATAGATCCCATCGTGGAATCGGATGGAAGGGGCAAAGACCCCGCAGCCGTGAACGGGCTTGTCATAACGGGCAAAAGGCAAATTGTCCAGAACATAGTTGATGACTTTCCAGTTCACCAGATCCTGTGAGTGCAGTACAGGCACTGCCGGGGTATTGCAGAAACTGGAAGAAATCATAAAGTAATCTGTTCCAACCCGGATGACATCCGGATCGGAATAATCGCTGTAGAGAATGGGGTTTGTATAAGTTCCATCCCCTTTGTCGGCAATCCATAATTTTTTTAAATCGGAATGTTTCATAAAATATCCTTCCTGGGGGAATTTTGTTAATTCCCGGATCGATGCGTGTAAAATTTGTGCTGTTTTTCAGGGTAAAACGTGTTGGTTTCGGATTTACATGGAGCGCAGATAGTCTTCCTGCTGCGGCGTCAACCGGTCAACGCCAAGTCCCATCGCCTGGGCTTTGATTTGCGCAACTTCGCGGTCCAGTGCTTCCGGAACGGGATACAGCCCCGGCGCAAGCGTGCGTCCCTGCTTTGCCAAATAGACGACACAGGCAAGCTGAAGCGCAAAACTCATATCCATAATATCGGCGGGATGCCCGTTTCCGGCTGTGATGTTCACTAAGCGTCCGTCGGCAAGGGAATTGATGACACGTCCGTCGGGCAGGTAGTAGCCTTTGATAAACGGACGGCGCTCCTCTATGCGTACCGCCATGGCGGAAAGGTCGTCTAAATTATATTCGACGTTAAAATGGCCGGAATTTGCGACGATAGCGTCGGTTTTCATCTTTTCAAAGTGGCGGCGGGTAATCACGTCGCGGCATCCGGTAGCGGTGACAAAGAAATCGCCCAGCGGCGCGGCATCGTCCATTTTCATCACGCGGAATCCGTCCATTGCGGCGCGCAGCGCACGGTGGGGATTGACTTCGGTGACAATGACTTTGGCGCCGAGCCCGGCGGCGCGTTTGGCAATACCGGAACCGCAGTTTCCGTACCCGGCCACGACGACGGTTGCGCCGGAGAGCATAACATTGGTGGTATAAAGAATGGCATCCCAGGTAGACTGGCCGGTACCATGATGATTGTCAAATAAATGTTTGCTGTCAGCGTCGTTGACGGCGATCATGGGAAATTTCAAAAGCCCGGCGGCGGCACGTGCTTTTAAACGATGGATGCCGGTGGTGGTTTCCTCACAGCCGCCGATTAACGCATCTGCAAATTCCGGATGCGTTGCGTGCAGCAGGGAAACAAAATCTCCGCCGTCATCAATGATGATATGCGGATGGCACGAAAGTGCGGCTGTGATATGTTGCCGGTACTCATCCTCGGTGGCATTGAACCAGCCGTATACATCGATTCCGTCCGCGTCGAGCGCGGCGGCGATTTCGTCTTTGGTAGACAGCGGATTGCAGCCGGTGGCATGGACTTCAGCGCCGCAGGCGCGCAGGACGCGGCACAAATAAGCGGTTTTTGCTTCCATGTGTACGCTTACAGCCACACGCAGGCCGGAAAGCGGTTTTTCAATCGAATAACGGGTTTCAAATGTGGACAATACGGGCATAAACCCCCGTACCCACTGGATCTTTTTTTCCCCCGCAGCGGCAAGCTCGGGGTGTTTAATGCTGCTCATAAGATTTCTCCTTCCGTCCGGATGCGGTATATGCAGCGGCTCAGCCCTTCAGGCCGTCTTCCTGCCGCTGCATATTTTCAATTACAACGTCGAAAATATCGCCAAGTCCCGCGCAGTATTCCAGTACGCGCCAGGGAACATTGGTATGGAAGTGAATCTTAATCAGATCTTCGTCCCCAACTGCCAAAAGGCAGTCTCCGGGGATGTTTTCCGTAATATAGGCAAAAATTTGATCCTCATCCAGTCCGTGTCCCTCAATTAAAAGCTGTGTGTCAAAACGGTATTCCAGCATAAAGTATAGACCTCCGATTTGTATCAATAGAATGGGGTATGGATTTGTAAAATGTCAGAAAGCTGCGGCGAATAATCGGGAATTGCTTCCATACGGGAGACGACAAAAGCGGCAAGAGTTACCGATTTTGTCAGTGCGGTTTCAATGGATTCCCCCCGCAGCCGGGAGCAGCAAAAACATGCGGCAAAACTGTCGCCTGCACCGACAGAAGAGACGGCATCGGCCTTTACAGCCGCTTTTCTAAAAATCCGATCTGATGTACGGTCGTAGACGATGGCGCCGTCGATATCCAGGGTCATAAGGACGGTATGAATTTGATAATCAGCGGCGAGCCTGCGGCAAAGCGCTTCTTCGTCTGCGGGATAGCCAAAAGGGGTAAAGACGACGGCATCTTCCCGGCTGAACTTGAGCATGGTGCAGGCGTGCAGGCTTTGGACCAGAACTTCAGGTGTGTAAAATGGTTTCCGGATATTGAGATCACAGAACACT
>CALWJF010000087.1 GCA_944380935.1 uncultured Clostridia bacterium | reverse complement strand
CAAAGATGGGAAAATCAATCATATCCACGGGTATGGGCAGCTCGGTGCGAAACTGTTTCCAGAACCGATGGCGCAGAGAGGTATTGACTTGTCAAATTACCCGAGAATTGATGTTCGACAGTATATTGATAATATGGATACCTGTCTTGCGGCAGCCGATTTGGTCATTTGCCGTTCAGGAGCGATCACCTTGAGTGAACTGGAGGCGGCTGGAAAGGCCTCAATTTTAGTTCCGAGCCCTACAGTGACTGAAAACCATCAGTACCATAACGCTATGGTACTGGCAGATCACCACGCGGCTATCGTTATTGAAGAGGCAAAATATGATAAGCAAGCGTTTCTTTCCATTATCAGGGATTTGCTGATCAATCCAGAAAAACTGATGGAACTTTCCAAAAACGCGTCCGCACTCGCTGTCTTTGATACCTCCGAGCAAATTTATCAGATTATCACTGACCTGCTTGCAAAAGCATAAGGATTCACCAACTTTTCCTCCACAGCATAGTATACCGCATAGGGTGTTTGCTTACTATGCTGTGAAAGGGTGAAAAGGATGAAGAAACTGCATATTACCGGCGGGATTCCACTCAATGGCGAGCTTTCCGTTCATGGTGCAAAAAATAGTTCGCTGCCAATCCTGGCGGCGGCAGCATCCGTTCATGGGAAGACAATCTTACATAATTGCCCTCAATTATCTGATGTCGATGCTGCTTGTGAGATTTTATCATCGCTGGGCTGTCGGATTATCCGTACGGCAACCACGGTAGAAGTTGATACAGAAGGAATGGATTCCTATCATGTGCCGGAACATCTTATGCGGGAAATGCGCTCTTCAATTGTTTTCTTGGGGCCGATTGCTGCAAGAATGGGAAAGGCGCAGATCTCGTTTCCAGGCGGATGCGAATTGGGACCGCGCCCAATTGATTTGCACCTGGCCGGTTTACGTCAGCTCGGCCTGAATATTCAGGAAGAGCATGGGATTTTGGACTGCGAATTGAGGCAAGATAAATTTGTTGGTACGCATATTTCTTTATCGTTCCCGAGCGTAGGCGCCACGGAAAATATCATCATTGCCGCTGCGACAGCGGAGGGCGATACTATTATTTCAAACGCAGCTCAGGAACCAGAAATCATTGACCTGGCTAATTTTTTGAATGCTTGCGGAGCCAAGGTGTATGGCGCCGGAAAAAGCTGTATTGTCGTTCATGGAGTAGACCGGCTGCATGGTACAGAATTTACGGTCATGCCAGACAGGATTGTTGCAGCAACGTATTTGTGCGGTGCGGCAATTACAGGCGGGGAAATTACAGTGACCGATATACAGTCAGAACAGCTCAACAGTTTGTTTCCGCTGTTTAAAAAAATGGGCTGCCAGCTGAAGGAAGAGCACGATAAGGTTTGGATCAAAGGACCACAAAGGCTGCGCTCCTGTGGCACGGTCAGAACAATGCCTTATCCAGGATTTCCTACCGATGCACAGGCGCCGTGGATGGCGATTTCCTGTGTCGCCGATGGAACAAGCGTATTTGTAGAAAACATTTTTGAGAGTCGCTATAAACACGCGGGTGAATTAATGCGGATGGGTGCCAATATTCGCATTGAAGGTCGGGTGGCCATTGTAGAAGGCGTAAAAACTTTATATGGTGCCAATGTTGAGGCAACGGATTTGCGTGGAGGCATTGCTTTGGTGCTGGCAGGGCTGTCTGCACAGGGGGAGACAACGGTATCAAACCTTTGTCATATCGACAGGGGATATGAGCAGATTGAAAAAAGTTTGTCTTTATTGGGTGCAAAAATATATCGGGAGTAAATTATGAGCGAAGTAAAAAAGAAACGTGCGGTGAATCGGAAGAGAGAGCAGGCAAAAACTGCTTCTGCCAAGAGAAAGCGGCGCAGAAGGAAACGCAGCTATATTTTATATTATCTTATGCTTTTTCTGTTTATTGCAATTGTAGGATGTGTACTTTCCGTAACCGTTTTCTTTAATATTCAGGTCATTCAGGTGGAAGGTTCTACCCGGTATAGTGCACAGGAGGTTGCACAGGCGGGTGAAGTTTCCGAAGGGGATAATTTATTCCGAATTAATACCGGAAGAATTTCCAGCTTGATACGAAACCAGCTGGTTTATGTCGACTCTGTAGAAGTTGTCCGTAATTTTCCAGATGCGTTGACCATCCAAGTGACAGAAGCTACACCATATGCGAGTATTCTTAATGAGAGTGGAAGCTATACGGTGCTCAGTGCCGGAGGCAGGGTGTTGGAAGCAGAGAGTGCCCAAAAGGTGGAACATACGATTGAAGTGACAGGAATTGTTCTGGGCGAATACAAACAGGGCGATTTTATTGCTGATGACCAAAATGAAAATTATAATGCGTTGGTCCAAATTTATAAAAACTGTGTGGAACTTGGCCTCGACCAGGTTACAAAGCTGGAATTTCACAGCCAGGTTGATATCCGTGTATTCTATGGGGACCGCATTCGCATTGACCTGGGAAGCATCAATGAACTGAATTATAAGCTGACGTTTGCAAAAGAGATAATTTCCAACCGTTTGGGCCAGGGGGAGAAGGGAATCATCGACGCAAAGCAGCTGGGGACGATTTACTTTCGTCCTTCTGAAAATTTGGAGGATTCCTCTTCACAGGAAGCGGCGTCGGACAGCTCCTCTGACCCTTCCACATCCAGTGAACCAGATTCTTCCACTTCAGCAGAACCTACAGCGTAAAAACTGAAATTTTCTAATTTTTTTCTTGATTAACACTTGAATGAAAGTACTATATGTGGTATCATTTTATTGTTATATGAAAAATGGGACTACTATATTTGATAAATAGACATGGAACGATAAATTTCTTGGTTTGGAGGATGCTGAAAGTGAATTTTGTATTAGAGAATGATACGGAAAAGGCAGTCAACATTAAAGTAATTGGTGTTGGCGGAGGCGGCGGAAATGCGGTCAACCGTATGATTAGTTCCGGAATGGAAAGCGTTGATTTCATTACAATAAATACTGACAAACAAGTTTTGTTCCACGCAAAGTCTTCTCATAAAATCCAAATTGGTGAAAAATTGACCAAAGGGCGCGGCGCAGGCGGCGATCCGGAAAAAGGCCAGCGGGCGGCAGAAGAAAGCCGTGAGGAAATTGAAGCGGCGCTCCGGGGAACCCAGATGGTATTTATCACTGCCGGAATGGGCGGAGGAACGGGAACCGGTGCGGCGCCAATTGTTGCAGAAATCGCGCGGGAACTTGGTATTTTGACGATTGGCATCGTTACAAAGCCGTTTGAATTTGAAGGAAAACGCAGGATGGCACAGGCTGAGGCTGGTGTCGCTGAATTGAGCAAACAGGTTGATTCTTTGGTCGTGATCCCCAACGAGCGCTTAAAGCTGATACCAGATACGAAAATTACCCTAGCCAATGCTTTCCTTGCTGCTGACGATGTTCTTCGCCAGGGCGTACAGAGCATCTCCGACCTGATTAATGTCCCTGGGCTGGTAAATCTTGATTTTGCCGATGTCACTACGGTAATGCAAAA
>CALWJF010000086.1 GCA_944380935.1 uncultured Clostridia bacterium | reverse complement strand
GGATGCTTTTTACGCCAGGAATTGTAAAAGATTACAAAAACTGTATAACCAACAATCAGCAAAACAAAAGCCGTCAATGCAAACCGTACATTCGTATTTTCCAGCGATTGTTTCAAGCGGGTATACTGCGACATCAACTCCGAGCGTAGTACAGGGCTGGATGCGACAAGATCACAACTTGTATAAAACTGTCCGTCCTTATAGAGCATCAAGGTCCCAAGCACCTCGCCTTTTTCAATCGGCGCAGTCAGATTCTCATTTACGGTTGTCAAATAGGTGAAAATTTCATTTTTATCCTGACCTCTATGTAATACCGCAAACACATCGGCTGTCGCTTCAAGGAGTACATGATCAATATCTTTTGCCTCCTGCACAGGCGCTTCCGTTATAATTTCCCCATCTGTCAAGATTTTTACTACTTCAAACTGCTCATATCCCCAGCGGTACAAACGCAGCGTATCCCGGTAGCAGCCGTTTACCTCAGTCCCATTATCCCGCATCACATTCATCCCGCCAAGCACTACGCAAACAAACTCAAGCTCATCATTTTTTGCGGATGATACCAAACAATATCCCGCAGGTGTAGTATACCCAGTCTTAATACCTGTTGCTTTAGAATACAAATATTCCGACGTTGAGGTGTTGGAAAGCAGAAGGTTGGTATTATTAAATCTGCGTTCTGTTTCGCATTTATTGGTTGGGGCCACTGTGGCTCGTGCCTGCGATACAATATCCTCAAAGGCGTCATATTCTTTTGCCGCAAGCGTAATCAGCAGCAGATCATAAGCACAGGTATAATGGTTTTCATCATGCAGGCCAGACGGATTGACAAAATGCGTATTTTGACAACCAAGTTCTTCTGCACGCGTATTCATCATCGCAACAAAATTTTCAATGGTGCCCCCGATATGGATTGCAAGCGCATTTGCCGCTTCATTTCCCGACGCAACCAGCAGGCATACTAGCATATCATACAATGGCATACATTCCCCAGTCGAAAGCCCCGCAATACTGGAATTATGGTCGATCCCCGACCAGGCATCTGCCGTAACTGTCACGATCTCATCCAGCTCACAATTTTCCAATGCCAGCAATGCCGTCATGATTTTTGTCGTACTGGCAGGATATGCCTTTTCATATATATTTTTCTCAAACAAGATTTGCTTAGAACCCACTTCATACAATAAGTCGCAGTTGGAAACTGTTTCCGGTTCATCGCCGTAGTATGCTGACGCGCCATATCCCTGGACAGGAACTGTTAAGACCAATGCAAACAGCATTAAAAAGGATAAATATTTATATACCGTTTTCATAAACCTCTCTAACCGTTTTGGGTAATCCTCTATTTCTATCAAACTGTTGTTTTTATATGGTTTTATTTTTTTTTAAGTTATGGTATAATGAAAAAAATAACATCTGCAGCTGGATTTTTTGATCTGTGAGCAGATAGCTTTTGTTTTATCTCATAACGCACGTATTGTAAAAATTCCCGAAGATTTGTCCCACAATCATCTTGTCACAATCCCGTTTTTACGAACACAGGACATTAATAAGTCCCCACTCTATTACACTTTTTATTCATTTTATAGGTTTATTTTACTAAACATGCCTGCGCTTGTCAACCAAAAGCGCATCTTATAGGCGGAAAGGATCACTTCTACATGAGTATTTTAGTAGTTGATGATGAAAAAATCATCGTAAAAGGAATTAAATTTAATCTTGAGCATGACGGCTATGAAGTAGATACCGCATACGACGGAGAAGAAGCACTTGAAAAAATTCGAAACAAAAATTACGATGCCATTCTTCTGGATCTGATGCTTCCTAAAATTGACGGGCTTGAGGTTTGCCGGATTGTGCGCGAATTTTCCAATGTCCCCATTATTATGCTCACGGCGAAGAGTGATGATATTGATAAACTAATCGGCTTTGAATACGGGGCCGATGACTATGTTACAAAACCATTTAACGTAATGGAAATCAAGGCTCGCGTCCGAGCAGTGTTGCGCCGTTCGGGAAATGGAGAAAACCGTAAATCCGGATCTTCTCACCATAGTATTATCCGGGGAGCGGTCGAGCTGGATCCGCTGGAGCGCCGCGTTGAAGTTGATGGCCGTGAAGTCGTTCTTACCGCAAAAGAATTCGACGTTCTGGAATTCTTGATGCGCAATGCCGGTCATGTTTATTCCCGGGAAAATCTGATGGCTGCACTTTGGGGGGAAAGCAGCCAGGCCGATACTCGAACCGTCGATGTTCATATCCGACACCTGCGTGAAAAGCTGGAACGCAACGCCGCAGAGCCCGAGTTCATCCTGACAAAGTGGGGAGTGGGCTACTATTTTAAACAATAAGCCATGGCGGGTGTTATTGGATTACACCCGGACATTAAGTTTTAAAATTGTCGCTATCATCTGCGCCGTAATTTTCGTTGCAGTTATCCTGATTAACACCTATCCCCTGTTTACAACACAGGAACTGATTGTTGATTCCATCTGCGGGGATATGTTGCAGACCGCTAACATTATTGCATCCAGTTTGTCCGGGTTGTCAACATTAGAAAACGAAAAAATCAGTGCAATTATGACAATCCTCGATATCCAGGACTCCGAACGGATTATTGTTACCGATCTATACGGCGAAATTGTTTATGATTCTACTTCGAAAGCCAACCGAACCGGATATTATTTGCTTTTACCGGAACTGGTCTGTGCTCTATCCGGGCAGGACAGTTTCTATTGCCAATATATTCGGGATGCTTTTGAATCACGGGCTTGCGTGCCGTTGTACAACACGGATTCTATTATCGGTGCTGTATACCTTTATGAATATGACGCATATCAAGGTTCCTTACTGGTTTCCATGCAGCAGAATATTCGTACCATGACGCTTATTCTCTTATTTTTTACCCTTTTAATTACATTTTTCTTTACTTCCGTTATCCGCCGGCGGATGAAAAAGCTGTCTGCTGCCATTGGCGAGGTGCGGGCAGGAAACTATAGCCATCGTATTTCCATACGCGGGCGAGATGAAGTCGGTGAGATCGCGCAGGAGTTTAACGAGCTTTCCGGACGGCTTGAACGCACAGAAAATCTTCGGCGGCAATTTGTTTCCAATGCATCTCACGAGTTAAAAACGCCGCTTGCATCCATCAAGCTTCTGGCTGATTCCATTTTACAGACACATGGCATGTCTATGGAGGACATGCGGGATTTCCTTGGCGATATCAGTGAGGAAATTTCTCGTTTGACACGAATTACCGACAGACTTTTAACGTTGACACGTCTGGATGTAGCCCAGACTTCTCAATTGCAGCCGGTCAATATCGGATATGTGGCAACACGCGCAACCCGTATGCTGACACCGCTTGCGGATCATTATCGTGTCACGCTCCATTGCGAAACCGCCGACAACTGCATTGCAATGGCAGAAGAAGATGGGATCTATCAAATTATTTTTAATCTGATGGAAAACGCAATAAAATACAATCATCCTGAGGGATATGTACGTGTCATCAGTTACGTCCGCGATCAGCAAGTCTATTGTATGGTTGACGATACAGGGATCGGTGTTCCGGAATCAGAGCTTGAGCGTATTTTTGACCGCTTTTACCGTGTGGACAAAGCCCGTGCGCGTGCAACCGGAGGAACCGGTCTGGGTCTGTCAATTGTTCGTACAACTGTGGAGCAGTATGGCGGCCGGGTCTGGGCGCAGCGCCGGGAACCGGAAGGCACGCGTTTTATCTTTACCCTTCCCGCCATGGACAAGGAGCAGATCCATGTTTTTGATTGATTTGATATATCCGATACGGATGGTGGCACAGACATGAAGAAAATTTTTATCCCCGTTTGTATGGTCGTAATTTTACTTCTTATCCTATTGTGTGCCTGCACAGCGAAGAATCTTCGTACCGTTCAAGTCGCATATATTTGCCGTACGGAAATGACGGAAAACAGTCCGGATTCGCTTATCCATTACATCGAGCATCAGGTCGTGGATGCGCCCGGAGAAAGACTTTATATTTTAACTTTACAACTGGCTCTCTACGACCCGGATGCCAGCGACCTCGTCTCAGCTTTTCCAGACGGCTTGATGATCCGGGAAATCAAACTGGATGATGCAGGAATCGCACACGTTACATTCTCGGAAGAATATGCATCGCTTGACGGAATGTCCAAAACGCTCGCTGATTCCTGTACGCTTTATACTCTGATTCAATTTCCGGAAATTCATGGTGTTGCAATCCGCGCTGGAGAAGATGCTGAAGAAGGTCCGATTTTGCAGGATGAAAATATCATTACGGAAATCGAAAGCCTGCGCTTACAGGAATACGAGATCACTTTTTATTTCCCCAGCAGCGACATGAAATCACTCGTCGCAGTCATAAAAAATCTGGTTATATCAGAAGACGATTCCTTAACAGAAGCGATTATGGAGCATCTTATTCTAGGGTATCGTTTTGATAGCGGGTTCCGCCGTCATATATCCCAGTATACCGAATGTCTGTCAGCGCAGATTCACAGCCGAACCTGCTATGTAGATCTAAGCGCGGATTTTCTCGACTTGAACGTATTAAATGATGAAGGCACAAGTATTACCGTTTATGCGATCGTGAATACGCTGTGTCTGCTTGATACGATTGACCGTGTGCAATTTTTAATCGAAGGAGAAATCGTTTCCGATGTTATGACCCCGGGCTTTGACGCTCCGATAGAGCCGGATTATACACTTGTTGTAGAAGAATAATTCTTCAGCCACAGTCATTCCAAAAAATGTCCAGACTTACTTATTTTTAATATAATGTCATGCAAACAGCCCGAAAGTATTGCTTTCGGGCTGTTTCCTTTTCATGCACTTTCAGAGTATCCAAATGTTTGTTCTTTACATCTGCTCCAAAACATCGATCACCGTATCCAGAAAGGCATCTTCACCAAACGTATTCAATTTAAAGAACATCGCCTGGCTTCCTCCGGAAGTAATAGCGCTGACCTGCGTTGCGCCAGTCCCGCCTACTACTGTTAGGGTAAGGGTTAAACGATTCCCGCCAAGCATACTATAGCGTTCATAAACTCGGACCGCAACGGAAGTGCCGGAACAGTAAAAATCACTGCCGTCTTCATAACTTGCCGTTACACTTCCATTCAAAATGGCTTCATCCAAAGTGTCCAGTACCTCTTGAAAATTCCGATTGACCTGTATCTCATATTTGGCCATGAATCTAACCCTCCATCTGTTCATAGCATACGAGGAGCGCTTCTTCTGCCTGCTCTTTTTCCGCCAAAAGCGTCTGTAACGCCTGATAATCCGAAGCTTTTGCTTCAATCATTGCATCCAGGCCACGAATCTTATATTCCAGAGCCATTGCTTCTCTTCGGGCATTTTCACGTACGCGCTCCATCTTTTTCTGTTCCCGTCCCGTATTTCTGGACGGCCCGGAGTTTTGTATTGCCGTTTCTGGTTTTACTGCGGGGGATTTCGGCTTTTCCGGTTTTATCTGCGCGCGTGCTTTTTCCTCCAATTGCTTTTTACGCTCCCGGTACGGCTCAAAGCCCATTTTATAATCCTCGATTCGGCCGTTTTCCATTTCCCAAATCCGTGTGGCGAATCGGGTTACAAAATAACGGTCATGGGAAACAAACAAAATTACACCGGAAAATCCGTCGAGCAGATCTTCCAGCCACTCGCGGGATGCCAAATCCAAATGGTTGGTCGGTTCGTCAAGAATCAGAAAATTCAATTCTTTATACATTACTATGCACAACTTCAGGCGCGACAATTCCCCGCCGGACAGCACAGAAAGGGGCTTAAATACATCTTCTCCGACAAATTTAAAAGCACCAAGACGGTCACGCGCCTGCTGTACGGAAACTGGCAGCGCATGCAGCACCGTATCCAATACCGAGCGGTGCATATTTTCAAATTTTACAATTTGCGGAAGATATGCCCATTTTGTCTGTAATCCAAACCGTACAGCACCCCGATCTGCTTCCAGCTCACCAGTTACAATTTGAAGCAATGTGCTTTTTCCACAGCCGTTCGGACCATAGATACATACACGTTCTCCACCCTCGATCAGTCCGCTGATTCCGCAAAGAACGGGAACGCCATCAAAACTTTTATGAATATCTGTTAATTTCAGCGCTTCATCGGCACGAAAACCCGCTTCATCAAGTTTTGCATAAAATTTCCGTTCCCGACGCGGCCGGTCGCTTATATTCATCCGTTCTATTTTATGTTCTACAACTTTCGCCTTATGGATCGCCTGTTCAGTTGCCCAGGATCGGTAACGCCGCGCCATCGCTTCAAGCCGCTTTTTTTCCTCCATCTGTGCTTCCCAAAGCTTCAGCGCCTCTTCCCAGCGCCGCTGACGTTCCACAGCATAATAGCTATAGTTACCAAAATAATCGCTGGAAATCCCATTTTCGATTTCAATAATCCGCCGGCAAACCTGGTCGAGAAACCAACGGTCATGGGAAATCAGCAAAACCGTACCCTTATAGGCATTGACATATTCAGAAAGCCATTCTACCGAGGCAATATCCAAATGGTTGGTCGGCTCGTCAAGCAACAAAATATCGCTTTTTTCCAAAATCACACGGGCAAGATTCACGCGTGTCTGCTCACCGCCCGAAAGCGTATAAAAATTTTGTTCCCGCATCTGCCCGTCAATCCCCAGGCCTGTTGTCACACGGGCAAGCTCATACTCTGTCTCATAACCACCGGAATGCTCAAAGTCTCCCGCAAGCGCACCATAACGCGACAAAAGCGCGGGTGTACTTTGCTGGCTGATCTTTTTTTCCAACTGTTCCATTTCTTCACGCATTCGATCGAATCGACGGAACGCCATCCGAAGCACAGCCTCCACTGTATAATCCCGTGGAAAATTCGGGATCTGATCAATTAAGCCCAATCGTGCTCGTGGATTTAAAAGGATCTCTCCAGCATCAAGATTCGCTCCCGCAGGCAGACGTGCCTGATCGCGAATCAAATTTAATAACGTCGTCTTTCCCGCACCATTTTTCCCAATGATTCCAACTTTATCACCTTGATAGATTTCAAAGTCTATATCTTTAAGCAGCTCAAAATCGCCGAAATTCTTTTTCAGCGAATGTACGGCAATATCGATCATACATAACTCCTGTTTATTCCCGAAAGCCCCATACGGCCTTTATTCCATCATTATTTGTATTATGCAATCGTCATCAGCTGCGCATCCATTGCATTCATATAATAAATGTCTGCATTCGTTGTTATCTGGTATACCGGTGTCAGTTTAACACCGACATTGGTCAACACAGATACAACCCAACCCGCATCGATCTCTTTAATTTCCTGCAGCAATGTTCCCTGCGTCAGCAAATGATCCGTAAACGTGACAAGAAGCCCCGCGATATCTCGTTCACTTCCACTTCCCATCGTTTCCGGCTCTCCAAGATACCAACGTCCTGAAATACTCCAGCCGCCGGTTTCCAGCTGGTCAATCTGTATCCGCATATTATAAACCGGTTGCGCAGGGTCACCAAAATCTTTATACAGTGTCGCCGACTGCTCCTGCCTTTCAATCCGATCCCCTTCAATCCCTGCCGAATCCAGAAGCGCAATTACTTCATCCAGATCCATTTCTTCCCCATCTGCATTTGCAAACAGTTCTCCTTCCAACACACCCGCAACCCAGGAAAAGCGCCCGATTTGCGATATCGATTCCCCATTTTCCTGTTGCATATCAGCACCAAGCAATACTGATAGTGCGCGAGTTGCCATTTTTTCCGTATCCTCCGCAATATACAGGCTCCTGGAAACTTTCTGCTTGTTCGGAAGCTGGCAAGACAGGGACACACCGCGGTTTTCCAGATAAACACCTAATTCCGCCTGAGTTTGAGAAGCTTCGGACTGTGCATAATGTGCATAAATATAATTCCCCAAAAGAAACAAATTGAGCGCGCACAGCAGGCCGATTATAATAGTTTTGGCGCGATTCCAATCCATATTTATCCTTCCATTGCCTCTTTATTTCCAGCCATCCGGACCTTGCTATTCTTTCTTTGTTCAATCGCCATAATACCACGCTGCTTTTGCCGAGCCATTTTGAATTGTATATCGGACTTCCAGTTGTGTAACCGCCGTTTTATTGCCTACCGCCGATGCCGCATAAACGCTGGGAAGCAATATGTCTGTGATTCCATTATACAAAAATGTTGATAAATTTGCATAAGCCTTGACGAGTTGTGTGCCTCGAAATTCAAAACGGGCAAGATATCCGCCTGGCAAATTGATCTTATTTCCATTATAGGACGCAGAAAACACCACAATATAATTGCCGCTTAATTCATCATGGTACTGGCGAAGCAGAAATACGGATGCATCTCCAAGATAAGGTAAAATCGCTTGCTCTACAATCAATGCTCCCTGCGCAATATTCTGGGTACGAACCTGCATATCCATCCCGCTCATCGGCTTGAGCTCATCCTGCGCACCGTTATCAAATACAAGCATCCCATCCTGTGTAATACGCAAAGTACCGGCCTCTTCCACATATACCCGTGTGGCGTTCGATTCTATATAACTATTTACTGTATAAGTATTAAAACCGAAGCTGTCCAAAATTGTATTTATGATTCGTTCTGATTCGGCCGCTGCAAAGTCCGTAAGCACCGGTGAAACGGTTAACCGATCAGCCGATACCGGTTGTGTACTAACTACCGTTTCATCCGGTACGCGATTAATCGTATAGGCATTATGGCAGGCAAACTGCGCTTCCACTGGTTCTTTTTCCCCACAAAAACTCTCCAGTTCAATTCCACGCAAATCGGTGTCATAAGCATAAATATCCCCTTCTATGGATTTTACAACCAATTGTACCGCATCTTCAGAAAAATCCAAAAGCAAATCTGAAACTGTATAATCCATGTCTGCATTCTGCGACGCACTCAGTGACGCCATAAAATAATATAACGGCATTTCACCGGAAAAGTGAAAAAGCAGGGAAGGTCCATATAAAAGACTCCTCCATTCCCCTATGTTCAAAAGCTTTCCAGATCGCGCCGTATCCAACGCCGTTGCCAATACAACCAACGTACGGTCAAACAGTGTCTCAATATCTTCTCGTTGGTCATAATAATAAAACGCATCTTGTGTATTCAACACTGCACTTGCCGGATATACAGCTGATAACGTATATGCATATTCTTCATACTCGGAATATGCAGATGTATCCTCTCTTCCCGGATCTTGCCCAAAGAGCGCATCAATGAAACGGGCAATGCCAGAATCGGCATCGCCCGCTACCTGAGGCGGATCATAAAACCAATTCAGCCACGTTAGTCCACCCGCAGAAATCAGGAGCAATATAATCAATATATTTTTTACCAGTCTTTTATTCTTTTCACTCATGTTCCTGTATAAGCGCCGCATGATCCGGACGCAGCGGAAGTGTGACCGTCATTTTCGTACCTTTTCCAAGTTTGGACTCTACTTCTATTCTTCCACCATGGAGTTTTACAATTTCCTGTGCAATCGCAAGCCCAAGGCCTGTTCCACCTCGTTCCCGGGAACGAGCCTTATCAACACGATAAAACCGTTCAAATAATCTTGGCTGATCCTCATCCGGAATTCCGATACCATTATCCTGCACTGTTATTTGTACGCCATTCTCTACATTTGCAGCCGTCATAATGATTGTACCGCCGTTTTGCGTATACTTGATGGAATTGGATACAATATTGACTACAACCTGTTCAATCCGTTCCCGATCCCCTTCGATCACCGGAAGCGGGTCATCCAGTTCCAGCAACAGTTGATGATTGTGGTTCCTCGCCTCAAACAGCATCGCGTCATATACCCCGCCCATTAGTTTATCCACCGGAAAACGGCTGAAATTAATTTCAAGCCGTCCATAATCCAGGCGGGACAGCGTAAGCAAATCTTTTACAATACGCACCATACGGTCTGCTTCATTGTTGATGACATTTAAAAATTTCGTATTTAATTCATCCGGCAGTTCAGGTGTATCTAGAAGCGTCTCCGTATAACTTTTTATACTGGTCAGCGGCGTACGTAATTCATGCGATACATTGGCAATGAATTCACGCCGGACCTGTTCAAGCCTATATAATTCTGTAACATCGTGGATAACCGCCATCAGTCCCTGTGGTTCATCCGGCGTAGAAAGGGATGCGAAGAAAATTTGAAAGGTTCTGCCGGCGTGCATATAATCCACAGCCGGTAGTTCCTTTTCCTGTTCCGGCCGCTCTACACCCGGGAACAATTCGGAGAAAGAAAGGTTTTCGTCAAATTTGACACCCAACATCTGTTCCGCAGCAGGATTTATACTCAACACATGTCCTGCCGAATCAAAAGAAGCCACCCCATCCGTCATATGCAGAAACAACGTATTCAGTTTGTTCCGTTCATCCTCTACACTTTGCATTGTATATCGTATGGTACGCGCCATATTATTGAACGTCTGCGTTAATACGCCGATTTCATCATCTGAATGCACTTCAATATAATCATCAAACTCACCCGAAGCCAATCGTGCCGCACCTTTTGTTATGTTTTCTATCGGGTTTGTCATCGTTTTGGACAAAAGGAAGCTTAAAAGCACCGCAAACAACAAACCAAAAAGTACAACCTGAATCACAATGGAAAATAACATCCATGTCAATTCTGCGGTATCGCTTTTATTATCATAAATATAGATAATATAACTGTTCTCTCCGCCCGATACCGGTACGGCAAAATCCATATAGTCGTTAACCGAACTCAATCGGGAACCGACTCCGCCCGCCAGCGCCGTTATGATATTCGGCGTAATTTCCAGTTGCTCGCCCAGTTCGTCGTCCGAGCCCGTTAAATACGCGCCGGCGCCCGAAGATAAAATACAGAAATCCCGGTTGGCGTCAATCCCAAGCTGCCCCGAATAAGCCGCAATCATCTCCCGAAGCCGCTCAGGCGCATCCTCCTGTACACAGGCCTGATTTAATTCAGACAAAAACCGCTGCGTAAATACATCCTCCATCTGCGAACGGAAATCATCAAGAAAGTAAGACGACACTCGATTATCCAGCAGCGTACCGACAACGATCATGACAGATAAAATCAAAAGTACTAAAATCAGCACAAGCTTCATATGAAGCGAACGAAACATCAGCACACACCCAAACATTCCCCTGTCAACTCTTTTGGCAGGTTTTTCCCGTATGTTTTATAAGCTCATTACATACCCGACACCGCGCTTGGTTAAAATATACCGTGGAGAGGCCGGATCATCTTCCAGCTTCTCTCGCAACCGGCGAATTGCGACATCTACCGCACGCAGATCTCCATAGTATTCATATCCCCAAACTTTCTGCATCAATTCTTCGCGGGAGATTACACGGCCTGCATTTTCACATAGAAATCGGATCAGATCAAATTCCCGTGCGGTCAAATCCAATGCGACGCCGTCCTTCCTTACAATATGCGCATCAAAAAAGATTTCAAATTTCCCCACACGTAAATCCGATTCGGCAACCTTTGGTTCCGAACCAGACTGCCTGCGCAAATTAGCGCGAATCCGGGCTGTCAATTCACGCATGGAAAACGGTTTCGTAATATAGTCGTCTGCACCAATTTCCAGCCCAAAAACCTTATCTGCCTCCTCTTCACGCGCCGTCAGCATGATGATGGGAACCTCGCTTTGCTCCCGAACCCGTTTGCAAATCTCAAACCCATCCATTCCCGGAAGCATGACATCCAGCAAGATCAAATCGATATCCGGCCGCAGTGCTTTTTTACACCCTTCCATTCCGTCGTATGCCACTTCCACCTCATAATTCTCGCGGCTGAGATTGAACGCAACGATATCCGCAATCGTTTTCTCATCTTCCACAACCAGTATTTTCGGCATAAATAGCCCTCCTTTACAGCTTCCCCAACAGCAGTGTCAACGCACACAAGGTTTTTGCATCGCGCAGCTCACCTCTGCCGGCACGGGCATACAACTCGTCAAGCGGCATGGAAATTACATTTAAAAATTCGTCTTCATCCGGGTCCGTTTCTCCGGCGTGCAGGCCTTTTGCCAAAAAAATGTAAATCTTTTCCGTACACACAGCTATGCTTGGACAAATATATCCCAAATATTCCATTGAATCTGCACGCAGTCCGGTTTCTTCTCGAAGCTCTCGGCGAGCCGCATCCACAGGGACTTCCTCTGCAGAATCCAGTTTCCCCGCCGGCAGTTCTAGAAATTCATCATCAAAGGCATAACGGTATTGCTGCACAAGGTAAATATTACGGTTTTCATCCACAGCTGCAATTGCCACTGCACCGTTGTGCTCTACAATTTCCCGAACCGCATTTTTACCCGAAGGAAACTGCACTTCGTCCCGACGCAAATTTAACACTTTCCCCGTATAAATCCGGCGGGTGTATTTCATTTTCTCATGCGGAAGCTTGTCCATATCTCTCCTCCATCCATGGTGCTATACTGATAATTAAAAATTTAAATATCCTCTTAACAAAACCGAATAGAGACCACAAAATTTGGCAATGATCTGTATCTTTTTATTTCATTTTATCATATATAGTCTTCTTTTTCAATTATTTTCTCCTTCCCTCTCATTCCTAACTTTAGATAATAGCAAGCAATTTTAAAAATGATGAAACTGTAGTGTTGTAATAAAAATGTCAAATTGTTAATCTTTGAAATTTGAAAATTTCAACATAAAAAGTGTCAATTTTGATAAATTTCTCAAATAATTATATATTTTGTGCATTAATTTAAAAAAGTCGAAAAGGGAGGTTTGCTAAAATCGTTACCAATTTGAAATTTTTTGTTGCATTTTGCAAACTGTTGTGTTATGATTTGACTAGCGCAGAAAAGCAAACTCAAAGGGAGGCAAATTTTCATATGAAAACTTATTTTTGAATACATATTTAAGTAGATCCTTTGATTCCTGCACGTTTTGAAAAACATTGGTATTACGGGTCTGAGAGAAAAAAACAAGCTCCTAGCGCTTTCGGAATTTTTTTACATGCCTGCAGTTCCGAAATTTAGCGAATCTCAGGTGTTTTTTCTCCTCACATGAAGGGCATACTTCCTATGCAGTACTCTTGTGAGGTGGAATATGAATTCAAAAAAAGTTTTGCAGGCGGGTCTTCTTGCCGCCTGCTTATTTCTGGTAGGACCTTTTCATGCCAATGCTGCAATGCAGGCACAAAAGCTTGTACCGGTCGGCATTGCAGCGGGGATTAATCTGGAAACGCAAGGTGCTTTAATTGTCGGATTTGCAAATAACTCCGCAGCCCGTGACGCAGGGCTTTTAGAAGGAGACAGCATCCTTTCCATTAACGGTACAACCATCAACAATACCGCAGAGTTATCCGGTGCTCTTGCGGCATCAGAAGGCGAAGTTTCCGTTCTGATCCAGCGAGCCGGAGCACAAATCACGATCAACGTCAACCCGGATCGCAGCGGCGAAACTCCAAAACTGGGAGTTTTTGTACGCGATGCAATGGCGGGAATCGGAACGCTTACCTATTACAATCCGGAAACCGGAGCATACGGCGCGCTTGGCCACGGAATCAGCGAAGCTGCTACCGGAGCCTTGTTGCCTGCTTCCGGCGGACAGTTGGTATCCTGTACGTTAGATACCATTACTCCCGGCACACAGGGTACGCCTGGGGAGCTTTCCGGAAAAATCGATCCTTCCAATATCCTGGGTTCAATAGAGACAAATACGCCGTTCGGCATTTTTGGGCATCTGCAGACGGTTCCAGAAGGCCAGGCGATAGAAACGGCCGGCACGGAAGAAATCAAACCCGGTCCGGCAAAAATCCTTTCCGGTGTCAATGGACAATTATGTGAATATGCAATTCAGATCTGCGCAGTATACCATGGAACGGATTCTGGCCGCGATATGCTTATCGAAGTCACAGATCCTAAGCTAATTGACCTTACAGGCGGAATTGTACGTGGTATGTCTGGAAGTCCAATCATTCAAAATGGGAAACTGGTTGGGGCTGTTACGCATGTCCTGATCAACGAGCCATTAAAAGGTTACGCAATCAGCATCGAGCATATGCTCGATGCTGAGAAAAACAGCTCAGAATCTGTCAAAAGCGCTGCATAGGCTTTTCCTTCCCATATGACAAGAAGCGACAGGAGATCTATCTTTGCGATAAGTTTCTTGTCGCTTCTGTCTTATTTTGTCGTCAAAAAGAACTCAGCATTCATGTTTTTTGTGTATTTAATACAAATTTTCATTGTAAAAAATGTGCAGTACACTTCAAGTTCTGTCACAGGATTCGCTTGTATTCGACGAAAGTGTATGTTAAATTATTACCATACTTACTAAAACACAAACGAAAGCGAGTGTCGTTATAATGAACAACAATATAAAGGTTTTAATCGCGGATTCAAATAATGATTTCAGTCAAGCGTTGATGGATGTACTGAAAAGACGGGAAGGCATTGAAGTTGTGGGGTGTGTCCGAGACGGTACTTCTGCTGTACATGCTGCACGGGACACAGAGCCGGATGTGATTGTAATGGATATCGTTATGCCGCCGCTAGACGGTCTTTGTGCCATTCGAGAGATCAACAAATTGGATCTCGCAAAACGTCCCAACATTTATGTTACTTCCAAATTTTCCAGCGAAGCCTCGATCCGCGAAGCAGTTGAACTCGGCGTCAGCTACTTTATGATTAAGCCTTTTGATATGGATATGCTGGCCGACCGCTTAGCCGCCACTCGCCGTACCCCGTCGGCAGCTAAAACTGAAGTTAAGTTACAACCCGAAAAAAACGAAGCCGACTTGGAGCTTCGGGTAACCAAAATGATTCACGAGGTTGGTGTACCTGCCCATATCAAAGGTTATCAGTATTTGCGTGACGCCATTATGATGACCGTTGACGATATGAATGTAATTAATGCCATCACAAAGGTTTTGTATCCAACTGTCGCACGCCATTATTCCACCACTTCTTCACGAGTTGAACGAGCAATTCGCCATGCAATTGAAGTCGCATGGGATCGAGGTGATGTAGAAGTCTTGCAAAAAGTTTTCGGTTATACTGTCTCACAGACCAAAGGCAAACCTACTAATTCTGAATTTATTTCCATGCTTGCAGACCGTCTCCGTCTCGAATTAAAAACAAGCTGATGTTTTTCCTGCTATGTTCTGAATTCTCAATTTTCTTTTCCAGTACATTTAAAGGTCGTATTTCGGATCCAGATATCCGGTATACGTCCTTTTTATTTTGCTTTCATTATTTTTTTCCTGCTCCGCTTCTTGTCCAAATAAAGAAATCCTGTTATAATAATTGGGACGGGCAGGCATGAAATCCTGCCTGCCCTGAGATTTTGGAGGTGTTTTTAGTATGACAGAATCCATACACAAATATTTTAAGCTTGGCGTGATTCAGTGGATGAGCCATCCTCCGGCAGACCGCGATGTGCTCACCTCGATTCGCCAGATTGCTTGTGATGATTATTTCGATGCCATTGAAGTATGCCGTTTTTCTTCCGATGAAGCACGCAACGAAGCAAAACGTATGCTGGAAAGCGCCCATATGACTGTCTGTTATGGTGGGCAAACACGCATTTTGGGTGGACCAAACCCCAACGCAATCGAAGAAAATGAACGGCTTGCTGCAGAAGCCACCTTAAAAGAGGCCGTTGATGAAGCGGAATATCTGGGTGCGCGCGGTGTAGCATTCCTTTCCGGGAAATGGAATCCGGAAACCCGGGAACAAGCTTTTGCACAACTTGTGAAAACAACCCGCGCCGTATGTGACTACGCAGCAAAACGAGGCATTACTATTAATCTGGAAGTTTTTGATTATGATATGGACAAAGCCGCTTTAATCGGCCCGGCCCCGCTGGCAGCACGTTTTGCCGCAGAAATACGCACCTATTGTTCCAATTTCGGCTTAATGGTTGACCTTTCCCATTTCCCGACCACCTATGAAACCGCCAAATTCGTCGTACGAACCCTACGTCCTTATATTAATCACTTCCATATTGGAAATGCGGTCGTAAAACAGGGCGCGGAAGCGTTTGGGGATATGCATCCGCGCTTTGGGTTCCCGGAAAGCGCTAACGATACGCCGGAATTAATTGACTTTTTCCGCGTTTTGAAAGAGGAAGGCTTCTTCTGTGCAGAATCACCTTAGGTCCTTTCTATAGAAGTCAAGCCCTGGGGAAATGAAGATGCAGATATCGTTCTTGCCGGCACAAAACGTGTCATCAACCGTGCCTGGGCTATGGTATAGGAGAAAACCAGATGAAAATCGTAATTTTAGACGGATATTGTGAAAATCCCGGAGATCTGAGCTGGGAAGGGTTTGAAGCGCTGGGGGAATTGGTCTGTTACGACCGTACGCCAGCAGACGCGATCGCCTTGCGCATCGGCGATGCCGATGTTGCAATCATCAATAAAACGCCCATTACGCGAGACACCATGGATGTCTGCCCGAATCTGCGCTACATTGGCGTACTGGCAACCGGTTACAATGTCGTGGACACTGATGCTGCCAGCGAAAAAGGCATTACGGTCACAAATATCCCTACCTATGGTACGGACTCCGTTGCGCAATTTGCCTTTGCTCTGCTATTGGAAATCTGCCATCATGTTGCGCATCATTCGCAGGCTGTGCATGATGGGCGCTGGGAGACGAATGCCGACTGGTGTTTTTGGGATTATCCGCTGATTGAACTGGCAGGAAAAACCATGGGGATTATTGGTTTCGGCCGTATTGGACGTGCGGTGGGCCGCCTTGCCAATGCATTTGGTATGTATGTGTTGGCTTATGATACGTACTGTGATCCGACACTTGAATCAGACCGGCTGCGATATACGGATTTGGACACGCTATTTTCCAGCAGTGATGTGATTTCCCTGCACTGCCCGCTTTTCCCGCAGACGCAGGGGATCATCAATGCCGCCAACATTGCAAAGATGAAAGACGGCGTAATTTTACTCAATAATTCCCGCGGACCACTCGTTGTAGAACAGGATCTTGCCGACGCACTGAATTCCGGAAAAATTGCTTACGCAGGTGTAGACGTTGTATCCACAGAGCCAATCCGCAGCGACAATCCGCTTTTGAAAGCAAAAAACTGCCTGATTACACCGCATATTTCCTGGGCGCCGAAAGAAAGCCGGGCACGGCTGATGGATATTGCAGTAGATAATCTCCGCAAGTTTATACAGGGTGCTCCCGTTAACGTCGTGAATAAACCATAACGATATCCATCCGGTCAAGTCTTTTCTTGACCGGATTTTTTTATGTAATACCAGAAAGTGCAGAACGCCGGAATTCGGAAACAGTTGCCTTTTTATCAGTTTTGATCTATAATAGAAGATGATTTTAATCCTATCATTGCGGCGGAGGATGCTTATGCAGGATATGTATTCGGAAAAGCTTGTCAAACGCAAGCCTTCTTCCAGGATTCTTGCCATAAAAGCGGCAATCGCTACAGTAACGATGTTTTTAGCCTATCTTGCCTTTTATATCTTCTCTTCTTCTTTGGAATTAGTCGGCTTTATGCCTGTTGCTGTTGCGGCTATTATCTTTGTGGGATGGAAAGCGTTTACCTATTTTAATGTGGAATTTGAATATACGGTTACAAACGGCGCGCTCGATGTCGACAAAATCGTAGCAAAAAAATCCAGAAAACGTCTGGTTTCCGTGCCTGCAAAAAACATTGAACTATTAGCGCCTTACACAGACGAATACCGTGGCCGTTATGAAAATGGTACGTTTAAAGAAACCATTGACGCGCGGGAAAGTGAAACGAGTCAGGCCTGGTTCCTCATTGGCGATTCCCAAAAAAATGGGCGCGTTCGAATCCTATTCGAGCCAAGCGAACGCATGCTTTATATTTTCGAAAAAAATATTCCGCTGAAAATGCCGGTTCGTCCGGAAATTGATGAACACTATATTTTATAACCAATTTTTTTCTGGAATCGGAGTTTATTATGACGCCTGTTTTTAATTCCGCTGATATGCGGGCAATGGATGCGGAAGCCATTGCTTCCGGAATTCCTTCTACGGATTTAATGGACGCTGCTGCGGCCGCATTGGCACATATTTTAGCACGAGCACTCAGTTCTTTGGTTGGCAAAACCGTGACAATTTTTTCCGGCGCCGGCAACAACGGCGGAGACGGATTCGCCCTCGCCACGATTTTGATGTATCGCGGCTGTAAGGTCCGTATGATCTATGTCGGCGAATCTGCATCCCCAAGCGCTGACTGCGCCACCATGCGGGCCCGTTTTGAAGCCGCAGGCGGTACGGTTGAAGCATTTACGCCGGATTGCCTGTCGGACGCTGACGCAGCTGTAGACGCCATGTTCGGCATCGGTTTCCGCGGGAAGCTAACTGGGGCAAGTGCCGATGCCGCGCAGGCAATGAATGATTTTTCCGGGTTTGTATTGGCGGCCGATGTGCCGTCCGGTATATATTCCGATTACGGCGGCCTATGTGACGGTGCTGTATATGCAGATGCCACCGTCTGTTTCTCCTATCCCAAACCCTCCTGCCTGCTCATGCCGGCTGCGGCCAATTGCGGGCAGATCTTCGTGGAAAATATTGGCGTTCCCGATGCCATCGCCCGTAAATATAAGCCTGTCTTTTATATGATAGATGCTACCTGCCTGTATGCACTACCCAGGCGCAGACGAAATGCTTACAAGGGTATGCATGGCCATGCACTCGTTGTTGCCGGAAGCGCTCGGTATTGCGGCGCGCCATATCTGGCTACTGCCGCTGCGCTGCGTGCCGGCGCCGGGTTGGTCAGCTGTGCAACGCCGGCTTCGGTCTATCCTTCCGTTGCCGCAAAACTTTCCAGCGCGATGCCGGTGCGCATGCCGGACAAGGATATCCTTGGCGCAGATTCCTTATATGAACTGCTCAATCTGGCAGCGCAATCCGATGCCATCCTCATTGGCCCTGGCCTTGGGCGTGCTGATGAAACCGGTATTTTAGTGCGGGATATGCTTTCTATGCTGAACATGCCTGTGATTTTGGATGCAGATGGCATAAATGCTTTGTCCGGACATATAGATATACTGTCAAAAATGCCACAGGCTCCCATTTTAACACCGCACGATGGTGAGTTTGCTCGTTTAATGGGAGGAAAACCACCCTCTGACGGTCGCGCACGTATGATGGCTGCGCAATCCGCAGCAGCCAAAACCGGCAGCGTACTGGTGTTGAAGGGGCATCGAAGTATTGTCGCCGCCCCGGATGGGCGGGCTTATGTTAACCCCACCGGGAATCCCGGTATGGCAAAAGGCGGATCAGGCGACGTTTTGGCTGGTATTCTGCTTGCTTTTATTGCGCAAGGCGTAGACGCATTTGATGCAGCCTGTGCGGCAGTCTGGCTGCATGGCGCTGCCGGAGATGCCGCTGCGCGGCGCATTGGCGAATACGGGATGGCGCCAAACGACTTGCTTGATGAACTGCCTGCATTTTTAAAAACCCGCAATTCTATCCGGTATTTTTGACGCAAAACAATAAAGGAGCTTACGGATCTTGGCCCTGAAAAAGTTTTTTTGCGTACAAATGGTATTGATTTTTTGCCTTATTTTATTAAGTTCCTGTTCCTCGGAAACCGATCAGACGCTTAGCGTGATCGAAAACTTTTATACCACGCTGGAAACTTTTTCTGCACGGGTACGTGCACAAGTGCAGCTCTCCGATCGGGTACAGGATTACGTGTTGGATTGGGAATATAGCCATGGTTCCTATACGGTAACGGTAGCGGAACCGGAAGCATTGGCAGGAATCTGTATCTCCGGTTCTGAAGATTCCGGTCTTACTTTCTCCTATGATGCGGTAACACTTGCCGTAGACCCGACCGGCAATGTGATCTCTCCTTTGGAAGCTCTATGTGAAATTTTAAAAGATTGGCGGGGAAACATCCCGGACGAATACGGTTTTGAGCAATGCCAGGATCAGAATGCGCTTGCCGTCAGCTACAGTCATCCGCACGAGGGTTCCACTTTTTCCCAGCGTGTGTGGTTTGATCCGCTCAGCTGTTTCCCGTTATATGTGGAAGCTTATTCTGACGGCGCAATGATTGCTGATTTTGAATTTTTGCTATTCCAGTTGCAATAAAATGCTTGCGCGAAAAGTTTGCGCATAAATTCAGGTGTTAATGATGGTTCTTTATGATGATCGTACGCGCGCTGAAATTGATCTGGACGCGCTTGCTGCTAATTTGCAGGTTCTGCGCACACAGGTAAAAAACAGCACAAAAATTATGGCAATGGTAAAAGCCGACGCCTACGGCCATGGTGCTGTTCCCATTGCCCATGAGCTGGAGCTGCTCGGTGCAGATTATCTTGGCGTCGCAAATATTTATGAGGCTTCTTCTTTACGGGAGGCCGGCATACATCTTCCGATTCTGGTATTGGGGTACACGCCCGCAGAATTGACGCAGGAACTCCTTCGCTTACATGTGACGCAAACGGTACAGTCCTATTCTCATGCCCAGCGTCTGAGTCAGGCCGCCGTTGCGGCCGGCGGTACAGTAAAAATTCATATCAAACTGGACACCGGCATGAGCCGGTGCGGAATCGTCTGTTCCGTCAGTGAGGAAAAGGCCGCACAGGAGGTTCGGGAAATCTGTTGCCTGCCTGGTCTGGAGCCCGAAGGAATTTTTACTCATTTCGCCGCCTCTGAATTTGAAGATGAAACTTATACGCAAATGCAATACGCACGGTTTTTGTCAGTTTTGGAGAAAGTACGCAAATTGAATGTAAATATTCCATTAAAACATTGCGCAAATTCGGCTGCTGTGTTAAAATACCCATATATGCAGATGGATATGGTGCGTACCGGTTTGGCACTATATGGGCTTTCCCCTTTGCCACAAAATTTTGATTTCGGCCTGACTCCGGTGTTAAGTCTGCGTACACGGATTGAGCAGCTCAAAACGCTTCCGGCTGGTACCGGCGTCAGCTATGGCGTCACTTTTGTAACCAGTCGGGAAACGCGGTTGGCTGTACTTCCGATTGGTTATGGCGATGGACTGCGGCGCGCATATACAAACGCAAGTTTTATCGTCCGAGGGCAACGTGCTCCGCAAATCGGTCGGCTTTGTATGGATCTGTGTATGCTGGATGTAACCGATATCCCCAACGTACAGGAGCATGACGAAGTCGTTTTGTTTGGTGCGCCCCCCTATCCCAATGCGGATGCATTTGCGCCGGAAGATGGTGTAAATGCCTATGAATTGCTCACTGGCATTTCCAAACGCGTTTTACGCATTTACAAACGCGGCGGAGAAGTGGTTTCACGGATGTGTTACGTTTAATCTCTGCGGCGTCTGTATGTAATTTTTCTTTTTTTGCTCTGCTGCCTTTTTGGATTCAGAAATGAGCAAAAAAATCGTGATTTCGTATCCTTTACGTTTCTCCTTTTGCAGCTGTACATTTCCAATGCTCGCAAAAATCGGTTCCCTTACATATGATAATAACGCCCCGGCACGGACCTTCAAAACAATACGGCAGTATCAGCCATTCTTTTTTCTGTTTTCGATTATATGCCGGAAAGTTGGGAAGAATAGGCTTGGTGCGGTAGTAATATCGTATACGAATCCTGCGGAGCGTGAAAAAATTGGATACGAATGTAAAACGAGGCGATATTTATTTTGCCGATCTCAGTCCCGTTGTGGGCAGTGAGCAAGGCGGCATTCGACCCGTACTTATTGTTCAAAATGATGTTGGCAACCGTCATAGCCCAACGGTAATTGCAGCAGCGATTACTTCGCAAATCAATAAAGCCCGGCTGCCCACCCATATAGAATTATCCGCCAGCTCATTTGGATTAACCAAGGACAGCGTAATTCTCCTTGAGCAAATACGTACGATCGATAAACGTCGTTTGCTGGAAAAAATGGGGAAGCTTGATGAAGGGGTCATGAACCGTGTAGATTCTGCCCTTGCCGTCAGCTTTGGTTTGGAAGAAGATATTCAATAGCGCGCAGAAAACAAGCAGATTTGCGCGCGGTGTACAAAGGAGGAAAATTATGTCCAAAAGAAAATGGATCACCGGCGTTAGCGCAACGCTTCTTGTTTTGCTACTTCTTGCCAGTTATGTTGCAATTGCGGCAGATTCCACCGAACAGGAAGATCCGCTTGTTTCCCTGAGTTATCTGACAGATGTACTGGCTCCGGAAACCATTGAAAAGGTCAACGCTGCTATTGATTTAAAAGCCGATGAATTGGAAACATCCATTAATCTAATCCTGGCGCAATATACGGAACAGTTGGAAACCACCATTGGGGATTTGGAAAGCCGATACAATAATCTGGCAACCGATTCCAGCTTCATTAGCGCCGTTTCCGCATCCGTTATTGAGCAAATGGGCGCTGGAGGTGCCAGTGGTGTTGCTTCCGGTTGGCAGCTTGTCTCTGTGGCAGCAGGGGAAACATATCAGTTTGAAGTAGGCGGCATGATTCTTTTACGCATCGGTAGCGCAAATTGTTATACGCCGTCTTCCCCTGGTATCATTGATACGACCACTGGCAGCGAACTCGATGGCGGTAATGCACTTGAAAAGAATCATCTATATTTGGTTACCGTTGCTGAACGCGGCTTCACCGCAACAACGGATGCCAAAATTATGGTTTACGGCTCGTTTACCAAATCATAAGCCTTTAATCCGATAGCCTATATTTGTAATCCCGGAACTTGAAAATAGTTCCGGGATTTTTTACGCCACGATCTGTTGTCACTTTTTTCTAGATTTATCCCTTTTGTCTTGACACGTTCTGCAAGCCATGTTAATATGAGTTTTCCCAAATTTCATGAATCGAGGTGAAAAAACAGCTATGATCGAGTTGCAAAATATTTCAAAAACATATAAGGTTGCTCGCCGGAATGCCGGCGGCTTACAGGCGTTAAAATCCCTGTTCCATCGCAATTATACGTATATTAAAGCGCTGGATCAAATTTCGTTTTCTATACAGGACGGTGAAATGGTAGGCTATATCGGTCCAAATGGCGCAGGCAAATCCAGTACCATTAAAATTATGTCGGGCATTCTGACGCCGGACTCTGGGACCTGCAAAATTGATAATCTGGTCCCCTGGAAGCAGCGAAAAACGCATGTTCATAATATCGGTGTTGTCTTTGGCCAGCGATCCCAGCTTTGGTGGGATGTCCCGATCATTGATTCTTTTGAACTGCTGCGGGATATCTATGAAATTAACCCTATACGTTATCGGAAAAATTTGGAAGAACTAACAGAAATGCTTTTTCTTACCGATATTTTAAAAACGCCCGCGCGTTTGCTCAGTTTGGGACAAAGGATGCGCTGTGAAATCGCGGCTTCCTTATTGCATGACCCGAAAATCCTTTTTTTGGACGAGCCGACAATCGGGCTCGATGCAGTTTCCAAGCTCGCTGTGCGCGACTTTATCCGCCATCGAAATCAGGTTTATCATACAACGGTCATTCTAACGACCCATGATATGCAGGATATTGAAGCATTAACCGAGCGTATTTTGCTAATCGGTCATGGGCAAATCTTATTGGATGGCCCAATTGAAACGTTAAAAGAACATGGGTCCAGCGTCCGAAAGCTGCATATTGATTGTCACAATCTCGATTTTAAGCCCTTCCCTGGACTTGTGATGGTAGACCGGCATTCCGCCAGTGCCGATTTTACCCTGGATACTGCTATATCTTCCGTTTCCGATGCAATTAACCATCTCAATCGATGTGCGCAGATTGATGATCTTTCCGTAACTGCTGCAACGGCGGAAGAGCTGGTTGTCTCGCTTTACCAGGAGTTTGCTATATGAAGAAATATTTCAGTTTCTTTCGGATTCGATTCATTTCCGGTTTAAGCTATCGTGCAGCAGCCTGGAGCGGTGTCGTTACGCAGTTTTTTTGGGGGACAATGCTGATTTTGTCTTTCCAAGCTTTTTATCGCACCGATCCGGCTTCATTTACTATGGATTTTTCTGCGTTGTGCAGCTATATATGGATTCAACAAGCTTTTCTTTCCCTTTTTACACTCTGGCGGCTTGACAATTCTATTTTTACCGCTATCCGCAATGGGGATATTGCCTATGAATTGGCGCGTCCAATCGGTTTATATGAAACCTGGCTATCCAAAGATATTGCTTCTTGTACCTCGTCCGCATTCCTTCGCTGTATTCCTGTCATTATCCTATCTTCCCTTCTGCCTGCCCCGTATGGACTAAAGCTTCCTACTACTGTGTTGGCTGGCGGATTATTTTTAATTTCCATTTCTTTATCAATTCTTGTCGTTTCTTCCTTTCGAATGCTTATATATATTTCTACTTTCCATACATTAAATCCTTCTGGGATTCGCGTTATCGCTGTTTCCTTCTGTGATTTTTTATCCGGGCAAATCATTCCCCTGCCCTTTTTCCCGGATCAAGTGCGTTCCATAGTAGAATTAACGCCCTTTGCCGCTATGCAAAGTTCACCATTTTTAATTTATAACGGTACCTACACAACGGAAAAAGCTTTACTGATGATAGGGCTGCAAATTTTCTGGGTATTTATGCTACTCTTTCTTGGGAAGTTATGGCTTTCTCGCTCTTTGCACAAAGTAATTGTCCAAGGAGGTTAAAATGAAGCTGTACTTTAAATATTTCGCTATGCAGTTGCGCTGCCAGATGCAGTATAAAACGTCTTTTGTTTTAACGGTAATCGGACAATTTATCAGTTCTTTTACTGCTTTTTTGGGCGTTTATTTTATGTTTCAAAAATTCTACAAAGTCGACGATTTTACTTTCCCTGAAGTGCTTTTATGTTTTGCTGTTGTGCTCCTTTCTTTTTCACTTGCTGAATGCTTTATTCGGGGTTTTGATACCTTCTCTGCGATTATCTCCAATGGTGAATTTGATCGAATCCTATTACGCCCACGTGGTCTTATTTTCCAAGTCATCGCTTCCAAAATTGAATTAACCCGTATCGGCAGGATGCTGCAAGCTGTTTTGATATTCTGTTATGCAATCCCAAATTCAGGGGTCTTTTGGAGTTTCGATAAAATTATCGTAGTCCTTCTAATGATTATCGGCGGCTTCATTACTTACACAGCTCTTTTTATGATTTATGCTTCTTTTTGCTTTTTTACTACAGAGGGCTTGGAATTTATGAATGTCCTGACTGATGGCACCCGCGAATTTGGCCGATATCCCTTGTCTATTTATGGGGATGGCATCCTTCGCTTTTTCACATATGCCGTACCGATCGCCCTGTTTCAATACTATCCACTGCTGTATTTACTCGGTCGCACCAACAATCTGCTTTATGCGTACTGCCCGTTATTCTGTTTCCTTTTCCTAATTCCAAGCCTGATTTTCTGGCGTATCGGTCTACGGCATTACAAATCAACCGGGAGTTAAAAATAAAAACAACGGCTAAGAGAAAATTTCTTAGCCGTTGTTTTTTTAGAATCGATATCCTTAGAAATCAAGATTAAGACGGTCAACTGTCCGCGCTAAACGAATAATAATGGAAGCTGCTTCTGCACGAATTATATTGCGCTCCGGTGCAAAAGTTCCAAGCTCATCATTTCCGCTTAAAACGCCAGCTTCATACAGGCGGTAGATATCTTCGCCATACAGATCTGTACGTTCAACGTCCGGAATTGCATCAATCTCATTGATCTTTGCAAGCGGATCCTCGTCATGACCGGCAT
>CALWJF010000085.1 GCA_944380935.1 uncultured Clostridia bacterium | reverse complement strand
ACAACTTGCTTCTTGAATTCTGGCGTATACCTTTTATTTGGTATCCCTTTTGGCATAATAAATCACCCCACTTGTTATTCAGTATACCATACTGTCTAACAAATGGGGTGCAGTTCACTCCCGCTTTCTTATTTTTTTACTAATTCTTCCTCCCCTCCCCCTGCATAACACAAAACAATCTCAGGCGATCTCACTGAATTTTTTCAGCATATAGACTTATAAAACAATTTCCATACCTATTTTTTGAATTTTAAGGCCAAGCTTTTCGTAAAATTTCAAAGCATCCGCGTTATCAGCCCAAACATTAAGCGTTACATTATAATAACCTTGGGATCTGGCATATTCCAAAACATATTCATATAAGCTACTCCCTACATGTTTACCTCGCATTAATTCGTCAACACACAAATCGTCAATATAAAGGGTTTTTACATCTGTTCTGTTGTTATCCTTTATATACTGCTGGTGTACACAAAATGCGTAACCCAAAATACGTCCATCCTGTTCTGCAACAAAAATAGGACGCAAGTCATTCTGCATCATCTCTTCCAATTCTTCATCACTATATTTTCTCGAACCTACTTTAAACAAATCCGGCCGCAAATCGCTATGTACTTTATGAACTTGATAGAGCAAGCGAGCAATTGATGGAATATCTATTTTGTTCGCACGACGTATTGACCATTCTTGCATATTTCTAGTCCTCCACAGTCTAATTTTTCATAATATAACGTACAACAGTAACAGTATCCGCAAAGCTAAACAAAACGGGACAATCTCCATTTGATCATCCCGTTTCATTATACTTTTATTACTAAAAGCTTCGTAAAATAATGTCTATTTTTTCTTTTCCATCAATAAACGGTCTAGCTCATCACGGAATGAACCAATATCCTGAAAATGCCGATAAACAGAAGCAAATCGTACATATGCAATATCATCAAGATCTTTCAACTTCTGCATAACCATTTCCCCTATTTCTCGGGAATCCACTTCATTTTCCAATCGATTCTGAAAATTTTGTTCTATATCCTCTGCCAATAATTCTAATTGATGCAGTGTAATCGGACGTTTTTCACAAGATTTTAAAAGCCCTCGAATTAGCTTCGCACGATCAAAAGCCTCTCGGCTTCCATCCCGTTTAATAACCACAAGAGGTAAGCTTTCAATGGTTTCATAAGTTGTAAATCGGCGATGACAACGCAAGCATTCCCGTCTACGCCGGATACTATTGCCTTCATCGGTCGGTCGGGAATCGATAACTTTACTATCAAGTTCATTACAAAATGGGCATCTCATATATATGTCGCTCCGTTTACTATATTAGATTTCACTATGAATATTCTAGATTTCCATCAATAAGATTACTATACCATTTGTTTCTGTAATAGTAAAGAGGTTTTTATAAATCAACTTTATTTCAATAAAATAAGTGTTAAAATATAAGAGGCATAATTTAAAACTATTAAGAAATAAGAATATTATTATTCCTATTGGACGTCAAAAAGTAGTTTTCAGTCAAAAATCATTTTTATATACCGCAATTATCATTCGACTTTATTGCCTGAAAATCCTCAAACTAAAGCAGTAAAAACTTTTTACCTTATTTAATTGTTGATTTTTTACTTGCTATTTAGTATAATATCATATATGGCAGGAAGTCATATTTGCGCATGCAGAAGCATGTGGTTATTTTATCATACCTTTTAGAAACTTATATATGTTTAGAAGCACGTATATCCTCAGAAGAGGATCCCTATGTGCTTTATTTTTTTATTGAGGTGATCGTTTGTCTTTAGAACATTTTTTCCGAAAATATCCGGAAGTAGCCATTGCATTTTCCGGCGGCGTAGATTCAGCGTATCTTTTATATGCTGCAAAACGGTATGCTCAAAAAGTATGCGCTTATTATGTAAAGTCTGATTTTCAACCGCAGTTTGAGCTTGATGACGCTTTGAAGCTCGCCGATTTATTAAACGTAGAAATCAAAATTTTAGGACTTGATGTGCTTACTGTCGCTCATGTAAAAGAAAATCCTGCTGACCGTTGCTATTACTGTAAAAAAGCGATCTTTTCTACTATCCAAAACCAGGCAAGAGCCGATGGTTTTTTTATCCTCTTAGATGGTACCAATGCATCAGATATCATTGAAGACCGTCCTGGAATAAAAGCAATACAGGAATTATCCGTCCATTCTCCGCTCCGGGAATGCGGACTAACGAAATCTGAAATTCGAAGATTGTCAAAAGAAGCCAAACTCTTCACATGGAATAAGCCTGCTTATGCCTGTCTGGCAACCAGAATCCCTACTCATGAAGAAATTACTTCGGATAAGCTGTTTATAACGCAACAGGCTGAAAGCTATTTGTCCAGTCTTGGCTTTACTGATTTTCGGGTCCGTATGCATAATGGAAACGCAAGACTCCAACTACAAGAATCGCAATTGCCCCTTTTATTAGATCGGAGAAAAGAAATTCTAAAAAAATTGAAACAATTTTATAAAACCGTATCACTTGACTTGGAGGTAAGGGAATGAGCACGGATGTCCGCAAGTTATTAGAAGAAGTCCATAACGGTACAGTTTCTGTTGATACCGCACTGTTGAAGTTGAAACTCAAACCTTTTGAAGATATCGGTTATGCTAAAGTAGATATGCACCGTAAACTTCGCCAAGGAACAGCCGAGGTCATCTATGGTGCAGGAAAAACGCCAGAGCAAATCATAGGAATAGCGGATACAATGCTGCAAAATGGACAGTCTACCATACTGATTACCCGTCTTTCCGAGGAAGCAGCGGAACAGGTCGGCCAGTCTCATTGTTTAAACTATGATAAAATTTCCCGTTGCGGTATTATCGGCCAAATCCCTCCACCCGACGGAATTGGTAAAGTCGTTGTCGCAACAGGAGGAACCAGCGATATTCCTGTAGCCGAAGAAGCCGCTCTTACCGCTACCGTCCTGGGTAACGAAGTCATAAGACTGTACGATGTCGGCGTTGCAGGATTGCATCGCACACTGGCGCATTTACCAGACATCATGCGTGCCAGCGTAATTATTGCCATTGCCGGAATGGAGGGTGCACTTGCCAGTGTAATTGGCGGACTTGCAGACTGTCCGGTCATTGCCGTTCCAACCAGCATTGGTTACGGCGCATCGTTTCATGGACTTTCTGCGTTACTGTCCATGCTGAATTCCTGTGCAAGCGGCGTATCTGTGGTTAACATTGATAATGGATTTGGCGCCGGTTATCTTGCCAATATGATCAATCACATGCATAAAAATGAGGAGGAATAGTCATGCGGATCTTATATCTTGACTGTGCAATGGGAGCAGCAGGCGATATGCTGACAGCTGCGCTTTTGGAACTACTGCCTAATCCTGATGAATTTGTGAAAGAGCTGAATGCACTAGGTATTCCGGGCATTATTTACAAAGCCGAACCATCGGTAAAATGCGGTATCACAGGAACACATATGACTGTAACGATCCACGGCGAAGAAGAAAGCGTTGGACATCATACGCACGATCATGAGCATGAGCATGGGCACGAACATTCTCATGAACACCATCATCACACCGGATTACAGGATATCGAACATATCGTCTGTGGACATCTTTCTTTGCCAACAGCTGTACAGGACGATATTATGGCTGTTTATACACTCATTGCAGAAGCTGAAAGTTATGCTCATGGAGTACCTGTAACCCAAATTCATTTTCATGAAGTCGGATCTATGGATGCCATCGCCGATATAACAGCCGTCTGTATGCTGATGAATCGACTGGCACCGGATGAAGTAGTAGTTTCTCCCGTTCACGTAGGAAGCGGGCAAGTAAAATGTGCACATGGTATACTTCCGGTTCCCGCTCCCGCTACAGCCTATATCTTGAAAGACGTCCCAATTTATGGTGGAAATATCCGTGGTGAGCTTTGTACGCCGACAGGCGCTGCATTGCTCAAACATTTTGCAACACGTTTTGGAGCCATGCCAATCATAAAAACTTTGGGAATTGGTTATGGAATGGGCAAAAAAGATTTTGAGGCAGCGAACTGTGTAAGAGCCATACTTGGTGAAAGTGAATCTTCCGAAGACGAAATTTATGAGCTTAGCTGCAATGTGGATGACATGACGGGCGAATCCATTGGTTATGCAATGGACAGGCTTTTTGAAGCCGGCGCATTGGACGTATATACGATGGCAATCGGGATGAAAAAGTCCCGTCCGGGCACGTTGATCCATGTGATGTGCCGTGAAAAGGATAAAGACAGGCTGGTCCAGACAATCTTTAAACATACAACCAGTATTGGAATCCGGGAAAACAAATTCCGCAGATATGTTCTGGACCGCGAAATCAAAACCGTCCAGACGGCTTACGGGGATGTGCACTGCAAAATTTCCAGCGGATACGGTGTAGAAAGAAAAAAATATGAACACGATGATCTTGCAAGCATTGCAAAAAAATGCGATATCAGCCTATCCGAAGTTGTCGAAAGTCTAAATAAACAGAAATAATTATTTATTTTATCGTTTTTTCAGCAAGATAAGAAAGATCCAGATAAGGCATCTGCCGATGTAAAAGGGAAGGAACTAACGTGCATAAAACAATTCATAAATTATCAATCTTGTTTTTGGCTGGGTTTATATTTTTTACTGCCACATCCTGCCAGAATCAGTCTCCAAATTCATCTGACAAAGCCAAAGACAGTGTGATTATCGCTATTGGCTCCGAACCGGAAACACTTGACCCAACACAGGGATGGGGCCACGGGAACTCCCCTATCGTCCAAAGCACCCTGGTAAAATATACAGCAGATCTGGATTTTGAAAATGATCTGGCTACCGACTATTGGCTTTCCCAAGACGGGCTAACTTGGACCTTTATTATTCGGGATGATGCCTATTTTACAGATGGAGAAAAAGTGACCGCGCAAGATGTAGCATTCACATTGGAAACCGCCAAAGCCGCTCAGAGAGCAGTCGATTTGACCTATATGGAAAGCGCAGCGGCACAGGACGAGACAACGTTAGTCGTTACGCTTTCCAAACCCACTTCCATTTTCCTCAATACGCTTGCATCCGTTGGAATTGTTCCCGAACATGCTTACGGAGAAGATTACGGCATCCATCCCATTGGTTCCGGACCCTACAAATTTGTAGAATGGAAACCGCAGGAACAAATCCTTTTTGTCGCCAACGATCAATATTATGGCAGTGCACCTGCAATTCAGAATGTAACGGTTGTTTTTATGTCTGAAGATGCTGCGCTTGCAGCAGTCCAGGCAGGGGAAGTGGATGTGGCATACTCATCCGCTACACTTGGCACAACACAAGTAGAAGGTTATCATGTAGAAGCAATCCCGTCGGCCGATAATCGAGGATTTACGCTTCCCGTTCTGCCAAACGAAGGGAAAACTACAGAAAACGGCGCGCCGATTGGGAATAATGTTACCTGCAACTTGGAAATCCGTCAGGCAATTGCTTATGCAATCGACCGTCAGCAAGTTGCCGATCTTGTCTTAAATGGCTTTGGCAGACCAGCTTATTCTGAAAACGACGGTATGCCTTGGAACAATCCTGATGTTCAAATTGAAACAGATGTCGCTTATGCCAAAAAATTGTTGGCAGATGCCGGTTGGAAGGATACAGACGGTGATGGAATTGTTGAAAAAGATGGATTAAAAGCAGAGTTTACCTGTATTTATCCTTCTGGTGATTCTGTACGGCAAGCCGTTGCGATGGCCGCTGCTGAACAAGTAGCGGAAATTGGAATCAGAATCACAGTTGAAGGTACCAGTTGGGATGACATTATGCAACGCATGTTTTCTGAAGCGGTTATGATGGGATGGGGATCTTCTATTCCAAACGAAACTTATTATTTATACCGCTCTGAAGGCGCCTTGCTGGACGATTTTTATAATCCGGAGGGATATGCAAGTAAACGAACGGATCAATATCTCAACGCCGCGATGGAAGCGCTTACAGTAGAAGAAGCAAATCAAAATTGGCAGAAGGTTCAGTGGGATGGTACAACCGGTACAGCTATGAAAGGCGAATGCCCTTGGGTGTGGATTGTAAATCTTGACCATGTTACCTATGTTCGTGATGGACTTTCAATTGGAGATCAACCGATTCATGGGCACGGACACGGCCTTCCGCTGATCCAGAATTTAAATGAATGGCGCTGGGTGGAAGATTAAACATTCCATACATTACATATTATGTTTTTAAAACAGCCTGCCCATTTATTACGGTGCAGGCTGTTTTTAGCACTGCTTGTGGTTGATCAAAATTTTATTATGACTTTTGCTCTTAAGCGCAACACAAATGAGGTGTCTTTATGATTCAAAGACTGATCCGTATTTTTATCACGAATAGTCTGAAAATGATATCCCTTTTACTTGCCGTCAGCATAATCTCCTTTATCCTTGTCTGCGCATCACCTATAGATCCTGTACAGCAGTATATTTTTAGTCTTGGGACAGCGGTTTCACCCCAGCAACGTGCTGAAATTGAAGAATATTGGGGAGTGAATGAACCTCCTGTTGAACGTTATCTCAACTGGCTTGGGGAAGTTTTAAAGGGAAATTTAGGTGAGTCTGCAATTTACCGCAGGCCAGTCGCTGACATTATCGGTCAACGATTTTTGAATTCTCTAGCATTAATGATTAGTGCTTGGATCTTATCCGGTTTGATAGGATTTGCCCTTGGGTGCGTTATGGGTCTTTATCAAGATCGGGCATTAGATAAAATCTTAAAAAAAATATGTTATATCCTTAGTTCCATTCCAACTTTCTGGCTGGGTCTGTTATTTCTTCTCATATTTTCCGTCTGGCTCGGCTGGTTTCCAAGCGGTTTTTCATCTCCAATTGGAGTGCTCAGTGAAAACGTAACCGTTTGGCAAAAAATTCATCATTTAATTTTACCTGCGCTGACTTTAAGTCTCATGTCTTTTTCTAACATTGCTCTGCATACCCGCCAAAAACTTATTGACGTACTTCATCGTGAATACGCACAATTTGCACGTGCGCGAGGGGAAGGGAAATGGATGTTATTGCGCCGCCATGGTTTACGTAATATTATGCTCCCTGCGTTAACTTTACAGTTTGCATCTTTTGCCGAATTATTCGGCGGTTCTGTTCTGGCGGAAAATGTTTTCAGCTACCCGGGACTTGGCAGCGCAGTCTCTGCTGCGGGGTTAAATTCCGACGTTCCACTGCTGCTTGGAGTTACGCTTTTATCGACCCTATTTGTTTGCATCGGCAATATGATTGCCAATATTCTCTATGGCATCGTTGATCCCCAAATTCGGGAGGTGCATAAATGAAAAAGCTGAATCGAAGAAAAAAAGTTATAATTTGGACTGTTTTTCTAGTACTCGTATTTCTATGCCTCTATGCATGTGGCATTTTGATTCCAGAAGACGTAATCGCCAGCGACTTTCTGGATGCAAAGCATATGCCTTCCTGGAAACACCCTTTTGGCACAGATGCATTGGGACGGGATCTGTTTTTCCGTACATTAAAAGGCCTGTCCATTAGCATTACAATTGGAATGATTGCTTCTGCAATCAGCGCTGTTATCGCTATACTGGTTGGAATTTCCGTTGCTGTCGGTTCTAAACCTTTGGACTCCCTGATTAACTGGCTGATTGATCTAGTAATGGGTATCCCTCACACAATCCTAATCCTTTTGATTTCATTTGCCCTTGGGCGCGGATTAAAAGGGTTAATTATCGGAATCGCTTCTACTCATTGGTGCAGCCTCGCCCGTGTAATCAGAGGGGAAGTTTTACAGTTGCGCTCTCAACCGTACATTGCAATCTCACGCAAATTGGGTAAATCCAGCCGCTGGATATTGGTCCATCATATGCTCCCGCATTTGCTCCCTCAGTTCTTTGTTGGGCTTATCCTGATGTTCCCACATGCAATTTTACATGAAGCGGCTATTTCTTTTTTGGGTTTTGGTCTACCGCCAGAACAGTCCGCAATTGGTATCATATTATCCGAAAGTATGCGTTATTTATCAACTGGGATGTGGTGGACTGCTGTTTTACCTGGATTGACGTTGGTATGTATTGTCCTCCTAGTGGACAAAATTGGCGAACATCTTCGAAAGCTAATAGATCCTTATAGTGCACAGGAATGAGGATAACCAAATGGAACAAAAAAAAGATGCTTTATTGAAAATTCAAAACCTGTCTGTTTCTTTTCGCAGATACAATCATGGTCTGGAACAGGAAAACTTGCAAGTTGTTTCTGATTTGGACTTGACGGTTTATCCTGGCGAGATTGTTGCTATTGCCGGCTCTTCCGGTTCCGGAAAAAGTATCCTAGCTTCTGCGATTTTAGGAATCTTACCGAATAATGCAAAGGTAGATGGAAATTTATATTTCAAAGGGGAAACACTCACGCCACAACTACAACAGCAGTTACGCGGAACCAAAATTGCGCTTGTGCCACAATCCATCGCTTTTTTGGATCCTTTAATGAAAATTGGGAAACAGGTGGATGGCCATCGCCGTCCAAAGCCAGTTCAAACGCGCAAAGCCCTATTTGCGCGTTTTGGTCTCCCACAAGAAATTCAATATCTTTATCCATTTCAGCTCTCCGGTGGGATGGCAAGACGTGTATTGGTTTCTACCGCTTTGATCAGTGATGCAGAACTCATCCTTGCAGATGAACCCACACCTGGCATGAGCCTAGATCAAGCACTTGAGGCTTTACAAATGTTTCGCGAAATTGCAGATCAAGGAAAGGGTGTTGTCTTGATAACGCATGACCTTGATCTGGCTTTTGAATTTGCTGATCGGGTCGCTGTGTTTTATGCCGGGACAACGGTGGAAACTGCCCCGGCATCCGATTTTAAAAAAGGCCCCGACGCTTTACGGCATCCCTATTCCAAAGCTCTGTGGCACGCACTGCCGCAAAACGGTTTTCATCCCATCGAAGGTTTTCAACCATATGCTGGAAATCTTCCGCCTGCTTGTTTATTTGCACCTCGTTGTCCTTATGCAACGGAAAAATGCAGGACACAAGCTCCCTTACTGCGCGAAGTCCGGGGTGGCGAAGTGAGGTGTTATTATGGCGCTTGAGGCTAAAAATATTTATTTTCGCTACAATCGAAAACAAGCATGGATTTTACAGGACCGCAGCATAAAAATTGAAAAATCACAACGACTGGCAATTTTTGCACCGAGCGGTTATGGAAAAACTACACTTGCCATGCTTTTAGCTGGATACTTAAAACCAATCAAAGGTGAGATTTTATTAAACAATATGCCGCTTCCCAGAAAAGGGATTTGTCCGGTACAATTAATCTATCAGCATCCTGAAATGGCAATCAATCCGCGTTGGAAATTGAAACGTGTGCTGGATGAATGCGGCACATACAATGCAGATATTATAGATACTTTAGGAATTGAACCTGCATGGCTTGATCGATTCCCCGCAGAGTTATCCGGCGGGGAATTGCAAAGATTCTGTGTGGCACGAGCTTTAATTAGCGGTGCAGATTTTCTCATCTGCGACGAAATCAGTACAATGTTGGATGTAATTACACAAGCGCAGATTTGGAATGTCATTTTGAGAGAAACAGAAAGACGAAATATGGGGGTTATTGTCGTGACACATAACCGTTATCTTGCCGATAAAATTGCAAATCAGACTCTGGATCTCACCGTATAAAATTAACCATTTTTATCGAAAAGCTTGTACTGCTGATAAATATCTATTTTTAAAGTTTAAAGATAGTTTTGCAGCTGATCAATATTCTGGCGCTGGATATTTAATAGATCATTCGCCAAATTCACAACATTTTGATCATTACCAGAATAATCATGCAAATGCTTCAGGATTTTATTGATACCCATCGTACTGCCCTCGATGGTCATTTCTGCAATTTTAGAAATGGAATGGTCAGCCATTAGTTTCCCTGCAGACATGACTTTTGCACTTGTTTTGGCAATAGCTCCGGTATCTTCTGGACGCTGTCCATAGTCAAGCAGCAATTTTTCCGCATTTTGTTCAAGTGTACGATAACTTTCCAACTGGCCACGTAAAATATTATCCATCGTACTTCCTTCTGCATAATTCATTACCGATATTATACCTTCGCAACCCATATCTGCAATTTTATGAATGTATTGTAGTAACTCTGTTTCTGTTATCATTTTCTTTTTCCTTTCTCTGCCTTTACTGCTCAACGGCTTAATTACCGTTGTTTGCGCATAGTATTGCCGTAATCCTGAAAAATATCCTTTGTTTCAGATCTGATCCTTATTTTTCAGCTATTTTTCTATCAGCCTCTTTTCATTTTGTTGAGAAAAAATTATTTATCTTTTTAAGATTTTCTCTTGCCTTTTCGAGTAATTCACTATATCCTTTTTTTATAAGGTAAAGATGCTCTTCTTTATTACTGTTTTGTTCAAATCCTAAAATTATTAAAACTCTACACCAAGGAGGCTGATTTCATGCATGCAATTCCAAAAATCATGATTGGCGCAACACTTCCAGGCAATTCATCCGTTTTGATCCAGGACTTTACCGTGCCCAAACCTGGATATGGACAGGTTTTAATCCAGACAATGGCAACTACGATTTGTGGAAGCGACATTCGATGCATTTACCGAGAACATGTAGGAAAAGGACCTGAGGGATATATTCCAGGTACAATTGCCGGACATGAGCCCTGCGGTGTAATTGTAGAAGAAGGCGAGGGACTCCGGCGCTTCAAAAAAGGCGATCGCGTCATTGTCTATCATATTTCCGGATGCGGTGTCTGTTATGATTGCCGGCGCGGCTATTATATCTCCTGCAAAAGCCGTTTTCGTGCCGCCTACGGATGGCAGCGCAACGGCGGCATGGCACCCTATATCCTTGCAGAAGAAAAAGACCTCATTGCACTTCCCGATGATCTGAGCTATCTTGATGGAGCGCAGGTTGCCTGCGGTTTTGGCACAGTTTATGAGGCGATTGAAAAAATCGGTGTAAGCGGAAATGATGCCGTTTTAGTTACCGGTCTTGGGCCAGTAGGACTTGCAGCATTAATGTTGGCCAAAGCCATGGGTGCAAACCGTCTTTTCGGTGTGGAGATGAATCCTTATCGCATTGACCTTGCACAAAGGCTTGGCCTTGCGGATGCAATCTTTAAGCCGGGAGACCATGTTGTAGAAGAGATTCTGGAGGCAACCGGCGGGCTTGGTGTAGAACGTGCGATTGATGCCAGCGCATCTGACGCCGGAAGACAGGTCGCTATTCGGGCCACACGGGAATGGGGCAAAATAGCCTTCGTCGGCGAAGGCGGAACCTGTACATTTACTCCTAGCCCAGATATTATTCATGGTCAGAAAACAATTTATGGCTCCTGGGTCACCAGCCTTTGGCGCATGGAAGAACTGGTAGAACGGCTAGTGCGATGGGGAATCCATCCGCATGATCTGGTTACACATACGTTCCCATTGGAAAAGGCCGGCGAAGCATACGCATTAATGGCAAACGGAACATGTGGAAAAGTTGCTGTTGTTTTTAACGAAACAGAAGCTAAAAAATAAAACGTGAAAGTTAATTTTCAATAAATAAGGCGCCCGCATATAAAAATGCGAGCGCCTTATCATGTTCTTAAAAACAGCAAAATCATTTTTTCTATGATTAATTAATAGTATATTATCCTGCATAAGGCAGCGACTCGAAACAGGCAAACTCATCCAGTTCCCCAATTTGGTACGAAAATCCACCGTCCGAACGGGTTAATATGAAATACCCTTTTGCTCCGTCAGCAGTTTCAAAATAGGCCCGTTGTCTCGATATATCCATTCCTGTAATTAAAAGCTGTTGGCCTGCACCCAACATCCCATCTGCTTCAACATCTTCATTCTGATAGGTAACCGGAAGCTCTACTTTCGTCTTCAATACATATTCATTTTCTACAAAACTTATTGTATCCGTTCCCAATATATAACCGTCCTCTGATGGAAGGAATCGAATCAAACCTTCATAACTACCCAAAAGGTCAAAGGTCTCCATAAGTTCAAGACCTTCTTCACTGATACCGCAGATTTTACCAAACACATAAGAATATTCTGACTCTCGATCCGGCCATAAGTTTCTATCATCAAAAGCAACCGGGATCAGTTGCCCATCGCGCAACCGATAGGCATAGGTTATATAATTCTGCGAAGCAAAATCTCCTGATATAAAAATTTCTTTTTCTCCGTCACCTTCCAGATCCCCCAACCAGACCGAAACAAAATCCCGTATATAGGTATCCGCTTTCAATTCCGTATCTCCATATCGTACCACCAACCGGTAGCAACCCGTCAATTCCCCAAAATCAATTTGCTCCAAGTGAATATCCTCTTCAATTCCATCCCCATTCAAATCGACTGCATATGGAAGCTCGACCTGTCCAGGTACAAAAACTTCTGTTTCCCCTGTCTCCTCTGTTCCTGCCGCTTCTTCATCGGATTGCTCCGTAGTGTCTTCTTTTATCGGGATTTCCACAACAGGATCTTTCGTCTCAGAAGTTCCATCATCTAAATTATCGGGATTTGAGTCTTCTATATCCTCTTTATCTGTACCCGATTGCACATCTTCGCTTTCATCCTCCAGATCTTGATCTACATCCTCTTTGCCGACAACATCAAGCACCGTATCCTGTTTTTTATTGTTGCAGGCACACAGGCCCAAAAGCAAAAGAAAGCAACAAACTATAGCGAAAGCATGTTTCACTTTCCGTACTCCTTTACATTAGATTCTATTCATTAGACTCTCATATAAATAAATTTATTTCATTAGCATACCACGAACCTGTTAAAAAACTATAGATTTTCTCTGAAATATTTTCTCCTTCTTAACAATCCGGTCTTGACATCCAATAGTATGATTTAAACGTTCCCAGTTTCACCATTCACATACAACCATTTTGATTTCAAAATCGGATAGATCCTATAATCACTACAGCATTTTTCATATTCGTTGTTCTCATATTACATTTTATAAATTAAAACTAAAAAACGCTTTTCATACAAAATATATTTCTTTTCTCTACTCGATTATAAAAGCGTCCGATTGCATACAACCGGGCGCTTTTTAAACATTCAAGAATATTAAAAATTTTTACTCCAACGTGACTTCCACAACCGAACAGGCAGGCATTTCCATCTCAAAACCGTTATCCTGCAAAGCAATACCTGGCATATTCCGAATAAAAATTTTGGCTTGTTCACCAAACGCATTATAATCGTTCATATCTCCTGCAATATAGCGAACCTTGACGGATGTAAATTTTCTACCCTCTACTATAGCACGGACACTTTGCGCCTGAGTCGCACACAGATTAGCAACTGTAACATGAACACGGCCATCCGCATCAAGCGAGGCACTGGCATGGAGTGCAGGAATCTGCGTTTCCTCTGTACCAACCAGATCCTGTTGGACATGGCTCTCAATCCGCGTAGCATCCTGATGCGCTTTATACAAGTCAAAGACATGATAAGTAGGCGTCAGCACCATTTCCGGCCCTTTCGTCAATACTACCGACTGAATGACATTGACCATCTGAGCAAGATTGGCCATGGTAACCCGTTCACTATATTTATTAAAAATGTTTAAATTCACAGCGGCAACAATCGCATCACGCATCGTATTTTGCTGGAATAAGAACCCCGGATTTGTTCCAGGTTCCGGTAAATGCCAAGCGCCCCACTCATCGACAACAAGATCTACCTTCCGTTCCGGATCGTAAATATCCATAATTGCACGTGTACGCTCGATCAACGAATCCATATCCAGCGTACGGGTCAGCGTACGATAATAATTGCCAAGATCAAAACCTGTAGCCGGACCTTTTTTCTCCCATGGCCAACGTTCAATATTTGCATAATATTCTGGCATCGTATAAAAATGCAGCGCCAGTCCACTCATACGGCGCCCGACAAGCTGCATCAGCTTTTCCGTCCATTCATAGTCCGCACCGTTTGCGCCACAGGCAACCGTATATAAACCACGGTTATTTCTACGAACATAGGAAGCAAACTGGCGGAATAAGTCTGCATAGTATTCCGGCCGCATATTGCCCCCACCGCCCCAGTTTTCATTACCGATTCCAACATAACGTACTTTCCAAGGTTCTTCCCTACCGTTTGCACGACGCAAATCAGACATGGGAGATTTTCCTGCAAAGTTTACATAATCAAGCCAATCGCTCAGCTCACGTGGATTCCCAGCGCATACATTACCGGTAATATAGGGCTCGCAACCCACCTGCTCACAAAAATCCAGAAATTCATGGGTACCAAAAGAATTATCTTCTGTTACACCACCCCAGGAAGTATTCACAATACACTTGCGGTCTTTTTTCGGGCCTATCCCATCCAGCCAATTATAGTACTCCGCAAAACAGCCCCCCGGCCAACGCACAATCGGCACCCGAATGTTTTTCAATGCTTCTACAACATCCGAACGGATTCCGCGTACATTTGCAATCGGGCTGTCTTCCCCCACATAGATTCCGCCGTAAATACAATTGCCGAGATGCTCTGTGAAATGCCCATAGATATTACGATTAATCTTTGCATATCTTCTTGCCTCGTTGACAAACAAAACCGCCATAGCCGAATCTCCTTTTCTGCATATATGTTTGATTTATAGTACCCGATTTTTAACAGAAAAGCAAGTGTCTCGTGCAATTTTTTTATGAAAAATCCCGAAATTTTTATATATTTTTATATATTATAACCACTATAAAATTTTCAACAATTTAAAATAGAATCCATGCTCGTCTTCTCCTTCAGACAAAACCGTATTAAAGCCGCGTTTTGCATAAAAATGGCGCGCAGATTCGTTTTCCGCATCCACACCCAAACTTAGTTCACAAAATCCAAGTTCTCTGGCATATTGCACACAGAAATTTATTAAAGCGCTTCCAATTCCACGGCCGCGCAGTTCTCGCTTAACGATCAAATGCGAAAGATATGCGCGCCGGCCCGGAATCGTATATTCTGGATCCTCGCTTTGCAACACAAGTGCTATTTCCCCTACATATTGTCCGCACTCTTCACAGACAAAAATATGCCGAATTCCAGAACATAGCTGGGTATAAAACAATTCTGCAAGATCTTTTTGTCTGTTCATATCCCATATATTGGCACATTTTTCAAAATTTTCCGGAATAAGGCACAAAATATTCTTATTTTCCATATTTCCCCTCTTTAGCAATATGATTTATAGCCAAACTGCAATTGCCGAATAATTATCCATATTCCGGCCACGTGCATTCTTTACAACAAATGTTTCCATACGCTCCAGCCATTCCTGACAGCTTTTGGAAGCATACAAGGTACGGAGCATGCGTCGTTGTGAAATAAACTCCCAAAATCCATCGGAGCACAGCAGCATTGCACGCCATTTTTCTGTATCTTGCATCGAAATATCAATTTTTAAGCTTTCGCTCTCTCCGCCAAGCGCATTGAGCAAACGTCCCCGGTCAGGATGATGCGCAATTTGCGATTCCCGAATCTTCCCGGATAAAGCAAGGAGCTGCGGCACACTATGATCTAACGTGCGCCAACACCGATATCGAACTCCGAATAGATAAATTCGCGAATCTCCAACATGCGCAAGAACCAGCTCACGTTCTTTTAAATATGCTATGGCGATTGTTGTTCGGATATTGCGGTAACGAAAATCCTGCTGCTGGATCTGTAACAGGCCCATTTGTACATCCTGAATCTGTTCAAGCAGGAACCGCTGTGCACTATAAGGAGTCTGCGGACGATAGGCGTTTAGGAGTTGTTCCACCGCGAATGTCGACGCTACATCCCCATGTCCGTAACTGCCTAAACCATCTGCTAATACAAAAAGCCCACAGTTTCCCGATTCTTGCACGCCAACAGCATCCTCATTGACTTCCCGCCCTCCCGTTTTGCTTAAAGTCGCATATGTCAACATCGTTTTTCTGCCTTTCTTATCTTGTTATCCACAGCACCAGTACCATACCGATTAAAACCAACAATCCCACTAAGGCAGTTAGCCATCCTGCCGTCGGTTTCATACACTGAACAGGCCGACGCGGCTTAGATAGAGATGATTCGGACGAATATGCAATTGTTTCTGGTTTGCGTTCTTTTTCCGGTATCTTGGGCACAGCTATAGAAAAAATCTGGTCAATTGCTTGACACATCAGATCCATACTGGCATATCGGTCTGTGCGCTGTACGGCCATACCCTTTAAAAGTATCTGTTCAAACAAAGGAGGCATATGAACATTAAAATCATGCAGCGGTTTAAGCGTGTCAAAAATTGCGCGGTCCGTTGCCGCAGGGGGAATTTTTCCGGTAAGCGCATAATAAATGGAGGCACTAAGAGCATAAACATCCTCACAAGGACTATGCCGTCCATGTTGCATATATTGCTCCACCGGCGCAAACCCTTTTTTCAGGATAACAGACATATCCGAAGAAAGCTGACTGGAAAACGCACGCGCAGCACCAAAATCAATTAGATGCGGGTGAAAATGATCATCCAAGATAATATTACATGGAGATACATCGCGATGCAACATTCCATGCTGATGGACAATTTGTAAAGCTCTCATAACAGGATAAAAAATAGTAAGGACCATCGCCAAATCAAGCGGCCCTTGCTGTTTTACCAGCTCTTCAACGGTTTGTCCTTTTATATATTCCATTACAATATAGGCAGTTTCATTTTCATAGAAAAAATCAAAAACCTGTACAATTTCAGGAATACCATGTAGACGGGAAAGTGTTTCCGCTTCTTCATAGAAGCGCCGTACACCTTTATTAAAATTTTCTTGTTCTCTCGGGTAAACTTTTAGTATTCTATTTTTTACACTGTCGCGCGTAGCAAATACCACAGGAAAAAATTCCTTTATTGCTACAACCTTCCCGCTTTCCATTATCTTTCCGATATAAGTAATTCCAAATCCGCCTCGTCCTAACACTCGACCGACTTGATATTTCCCCGCCAAAATGCTTTCCGGACGCAGTGCGTCGGGTACAGGCTGATATTCCCGTAGCGAAAAGCCACAGTGCATACATTGATCGCCCTGCATGGATCTCATACATTGATAACAAATCATACGATTTCTCCACCTATCCCCTTCAGCAAAATCACCGTGGCATTATCCTGATTGGGTATCTTTTTGTCGCCAATAATTGTTAATAGTTGTGTGGCAGCATCTTCCAAATTTGCTTGATTTAAAAGAACCTTTAGAATCTGTTCTTCACACAATGTACGATATACGCCGTCTGAACACAGTAGAATTCTATCCCCCGGAGCGAGGGTAAGCGGGGTATATACTGTAACACAATCCACAAGTCCGCTCCCAATATACTGTGTCAAAGCATCCTTTTTCGGATGTGCATCTGCCTGCTGACTAGTTATTTCCCCACGTGCAACTTTTTCCAACAGATCCTGATAAAGCGTATGATCTTGTGTAAGCTGTTCAATTTTTTCATTCCGAATTCGGTATAATCGGCTATCCCCCAGATGAAAATAGTACAACCGATTTCCACGCAATACCGCACATACAAGTGTAGTACCGCAGCGCATCCGATCTCCTTCGGTATTACGAAGCTCGTATACCTCCATATCCGTTTCCCGGGCAGTACGAATCAGCAATGGTAAAATTTCCTCTTCTGGTACAGTACACAACTTCGGATACAGGGCATAAAATCGTTCAACACAATATTTACTTGCAATCTCACCATTTCCCATACCACCCATTCCATCGCATAGTATACCAAAAGCAAACCCACATCCACTAAGACATGCCGCCATATCTTCCTGCCGGTTTCGCGTACCCTGGATACTGCGCATACAGGCCTGATAAACTGGCTCGTCTTCCATCAGGCCCTTCACATTTCGATTATATACAAGTTTATCAATCCGATTTCTCTCCGGAAAATAAAAAGTTCCATTACACAAAATTGCCTTAGAAAAACGCAATTTTTCCGGTTCTTGCACCGCATCAAATATCAGCGTACAGCCATCCTCTGCCCGGCGTGCCTGCGTAACCGGAAAAAACTCACGCACGATTAGCCGCCGTCCTCTTTTCTCATCCCATGCCGCATATGACAAACTCTGCGAAGATGCGTCAATCACAATTCCAATACGATACCGCTGCATCAATAGATAACCAGGTGCCAGGGGGCTTCGTTGCTGCAAAGACGGTCTATGTGTATGCATTTGCAAACATAAAGGGCAAAACTTAGTATTTTTCAACCAGCGTGCAAAGCAATACGGACAGCGTTTTGCGTTGTTTATCTTAAATCTGACCATATCTATTCCTCTTTTTCATCAATACAACGTACGCAATATAGTTTGAAAAACATACCGATTGCCACACAACGCAAAATATTGCCCATCAATTAATGCAATTTTTTCACCCTGAGACAGCCTTTGCCCTTTTTCCGTATAAACACCATTTCGCGCATTAAGATCTGTTACAATGAAAAAACCTGTTCGTTTTTGATACGATACTCTACAATGATAGCGACTGATCATCGGATCATTCGCAAGCAGTAGCGCACATGCAACCGGATCCCGTCCGATAAGCAGTCCCGTATCCGGAATAGGAATTTCTTTACCGATAAGCGGACCTTTCAAGCAATAGAGAAAGGGTGAGACATTTTCTATAGCCGTAGTATTCATTGTATCATAAACTGCATCATACGGTTTATCAAGTTGTTTCTTCATATTTCACCCCTTACATTTGACATATTCAATATACTGTTTTTTGGCACCCCAAAAGCGTTTCTGACTGATTGGGATAAAGGTGTCTCCGATAAGCTGAAAGCATTCATCTGTAATTCCGCGAATATAATCCATATTTACCAAAAAACTCTGGTGACAACGTACAAACCGTGCGTCCAGTTCTTCTTCCACTTCATCCAACTTTCGATAGGTTTCACTGCACACGCCATTCGGCTGACAAACGCAGATCTTTCGCTTATCGCTGGAAATATACAATATCTTCGAGTACGGTATGGCAATATGATGTTGTTTTTCCTTTAAAATCAAATGCCGTTCCGTTTTCTGCTGCATATTTTCAATTAAAAACGCCGCAAACCGGTCCATACTGCCTGCCCTCAGTGGTTTATAGAGGAAATACAAAACACCCATGGCAAACAGTTCCTCGATGTCGCTGGGAGGCATACCGGTCAGCACCAACCCAAGCCTCGGATAGCGCGCAGCCAAACTGGCACATAGTACATGGATCTGTTTGGTCTGTAAGGACAGAAAAATCACATCCGGTGGGTCCGGTGATACAGATAAATATGCCTCCATCTCTTCTTCCTTCGAAAAACAGAATACCAACGCTTCTTGATTTCGGGTTGTAAGGGCATACATTACATCTGTATACATTATTTCTAATTGCTGCGCAGACGGCTCACATATCAATATATACATATCTATAAATCCATTTACATTCAATTGAAAATAAAAATGGAGTGCATATTTACTTTTTCATATGCACTCCATTTTCCCATAAATTTCAGGCCTGTTCCCAGGTGTGAACGGTTCCACAGAAAGGTACAAAAACCAGCTTGGAATTACCGGCTTGGAGGATATCTCCCTGTTTTAACTCAACTGTATCCGTTACAACTTTACCATTAAGATAGAACAGTTCCCGGGATTCGCCTGCCTGACAAAGCGTAGTTTGCGAAACTGGATCAAAAATTACAATCGCATGCTTGCTGCGAGATACGCGAGGATCATCTGCCAAACAAATATCCATATCTACGCTGCGTCCAATGTAATTGCGTCCAGCACAAAGTCGAAAATCTTTCCCTTTTTGTGAGCCTTCTATACAAACGAGCCAGCCTGTAACGGGTTCTACCACGCCAACATTATCATAATAGCCAATAGTTGCGCCGATCTCATCGACTTGCTGCGGTTCCTTTTCAGGAGTATCGGATGATATAGTTTTTGCAATTTTTGCATACCGTGCAGAATCTGTCGGATTTACTGTATTTTTCTGACAATAGGGACAAGTTCGGTACTCACTGCTGTTATAAAAGTGTCCTTTTTCACATCTTACAATATTATCCATATGTATATCCTCCATAAAATCTCTAATTATCGGATTACAAAAGTCGCACAACCATTTCACTCGGGCCTAAAGTCAAAACCGTTCCACATTTCACGGCCACCGGCGTTTCAAACAGCAAACGGCGGTTTTCAGAGAAGGTGCCGTTCGAAG
>CALWJF010000084.1 GCA_944380935.1 uncultured Clostridia bacterium | reverse complement strand
AAATTGAACAGGATTGCCAGATCCCGAAGCCGGAAATAATTGTTGCCGTTGATCCAGTAAGCGCATAGCGAAACCGGTTCGCCGTCAAGCAGAATCTCGCTGCTTGTAGGGGTGGCAATGGGATTTTCCAACCCTTGTCCTGTCAATTCCTCACCGGTTGCGGTGTATGCGGCGCCCGAAGTCAGGGTGATTTGATTGTCCAGCTCGTTCCAGCCGATGTCAAATTGTACCCTGCTGCCGGAAAGAATGGAAGCGATATCCCGAAGTTTAAAATAGTTGTATCCGTCAATGTTGTACGCTTCCAGCGCATAGGATGCGCCGTCAATAATACTTAAAATAGAATTTGTAGTGATGGTTGTCCGCTCAGAGAGATCCGGGAACGTTGATAAAGCATAATTTGCAGGTCCACGCAGCGAATCCGGTTCCTGTACAGCGACAGACGCATTAGGCGCAAGCGCGTCAAAAGCAGGGGTATTGGTGCTGTACTGCGGATCATCCGCTTCTTCCCAGCTGTGACGCTCTTTCCAAACGTCGGTACTGCGCTCGAGATAATAATCATAGTATAAAACGGTGCGTTCAGAACGTTCATAAGAGGCGTTGTCAATCCGTATATCCGACCAGTAGTAGGTACCGTTTAAACGCAGCCGGTTCCACATGTGAACAACGCTTGTGCCGTCGCTGTTATGAAAATATCCGTCATAAATATGGCATTCGATTCCTACATGCTCTAAAAGCACCTGTAAAAGCGCAGAAAACTCATAACAGGAACCGACCCGTTCCAGCATCATTCGTAATGCAGCTTCGGTTTCCAGGTCGCCATGAACATTGTAATTGATAAGTCCCTGTATATGCAGCGCATTCATTTCCGATTGATAAAGAAGGATTTCCTCGGAAAGCGCATCAAGATCAAAAGCAAGCTCCGCTTCATCCTCAGGACGGGAATAGTTGGAATTTTCGCGATAACAGTTTTGCTGCACCCAAGTGTATATGGCAAAATATTTTTCTGCATTGGGCAGGCCCTGGACGCCGATTTGTGTGAGAATCTGTTCAGCCAGGTAATCGCATTGCGCATTTCCCGTCAAATTTGGGATGCCGATTTCATCAAAAACCGCTGTATCGTCTGCAACCGTTACCCAGACAGAAAGGATAAATTCCTGGCTTTCCCCCTGTGAATCGGTTTGTATATGAATTTTGTAATCACCTGGCTGGACATAAGCAGAAGAATCGTAGGCGGCACCATTTCCCGCAGCCGGACGGGCATTCCAGAAGAAAGTCTGCACATTGGTCGAAAGATTTTCCCGCTGTACTTGGTAAACCATCACGCCGTAGCTGTCATAAATTTCCACTGTACAGTCGATAGAATTGCCAAGCAGTGGTACATAAATGTACAGACAGCTGTTTGCTGCCGGCGTATAAATGGTCTGCGAAAGGTAAGGATCGCTGCTTTGGCCCAGCGTTGCTGCAAAAGTCAAAGGGGAAAAAAACGTCAAACACAATAATAAACTACATAGAAAAGAAAGATATTTTTTCATGGTTCCTCCGGTTCTTTCGGCTATTGGACAATAAAACGAATAAACAGGGGAAGTACAGGTGTAAAAAAGGAACGACCGGCATGATTTTTACACAGTTCCCTGTAAGTTAATCTTTATTTTAGCAGAATCGGAGTGCAAAATCAAGGCAGAGCAGGCGACGCTTTTGTTACAGATTTGTTTCATTTTCAAAAGGCCGCGCCATGTTTTTCTAAACTGCTGGCCCCATAGATCGCGCTGCGAGATTTACAAATCAGGTAATTCTTTAAAAAAGATTTGGGTCCAGACCTGCATCCCAAGTTTTGTATAAAAGTTTTGGATCTTCAAATAATCGTTTGTTGCCGATGACAGGAACAGATAACCGACACCGGAATTCCGGATTTCCTGCTCGGCACATTCGAACAGTCGGCGCCCGATTCCGAGATTACGGTATTGCGGGAGTACATAGAGTTCGTCAATTTCAAAATAATGGGTATTTGGTGGAAAAATGCACATGTTTTCTGAGATTGCTTCATGTCCGGAAAGATAACCGATTAATCTTTTATTGAAAGTACAAGTCCAGACAGTCAGGCATTGAAAATCTTCTGCTTTTCCTGCGGTCATACCGCGGGTAATTTTTTCTTCCTCCCAGATTTTAGAAAGGGTAAGGAATTCTGGTAATTGTGCGTCAGTTGCCTTGGAAATGAAAACGTCCATAGTGCGGTTCCTTTCCTATAGAGGATTAAAACGGCAAGCATGCCATCTTCGTAATAGAAAATGCCGCAGGAACGTCCTGCGGCATGTAAAATCCTTTTTATTTCTGGCTTTCTTCAACAGCAACAGCGACGGCTACGGTTGCGCCGACCATCGGGTTGTTGCCCATCCCGATCAGCCCCATCATCTCGACGTGGGCCGGAACGGAAGAAGAACCTGCAAACTGCGCATCGGAATGCATACGGCCCATCGTATCGGTCATGCCGTAAGAAGCAGGACCTGCGGCCATATTATCCGGATGCAGGGTACGGCCGGTACCGCCGCCGGAAGCGACGGAGAAGTATTTTCTGCCGTTTTCGTTGCACCATTTTTTATAAGTGCCGGCAACCGGATGCTGGAAGCGGGTGGGGTTTGTAGAATTGCCGGTAATGGAAACACCAACGTTTTCCAAGCGCATGATTGCTACGCCTTCCGGTACGCTGTCAGCACCGTAACATTTAACGGCAGCGCGCGGTCCGTTGGAGTACGGCGTTTCAGAAACAACCGATACTTCTTCCGTTGCCGGGTCAAACTGCGTTTTTACATAGGTAAAGCCGTTAATGCGGGAGATGATGAAAGCGGCGTCCTTGCCCAGTCCATTAAGGATAACGCGGAGGGGCTTGGTACGGACCTTATTGGCGTTAAGAGCAATTTTAATTGCGCCTTCTGCGGCGGCAAAGGACTCATGTCCGGCCAGGAAGCAGAAGCACTCGGTTTCTTCGGAAAGGAGCATTGCGCCGAGGTTGCCGTGACCAAGACCGACTTTGCGGTTTTCTGCAACGGAACCGGGAATGCAGAAAGCCTGCAGGCCGATGCCGATGGCGGCAGCTGCATCAGAAGCTTTTTTGCAGCCTTTTTTCAGTGCGATGGCAGCACCGACGGTATAAGCCCAAACCGCATTTTCAAAACAGATGGGCTGGGTTTCACGGACGATTTTGTCGCAATCAATGCCGGCGGCCATCGTGATGTCGCGGCACTCTTCGATGGAGGAAATGCCATATTCTTTCAAAACGCCGTTGATTTTATCGACGCGTCTTTCATAGCTTTCAAACAATGCCATATCCTTTTTCCTCCTTACTCTTTACGCGGGTCGATATAACGGACGGCTTCGTCAAAGCGGCCGTATTTTCCCATCGCTTTTTCATATGCGGTGTTGGGATCATCGCCCTTTTTAATAAAGTCGGTCATTTTTCCAAGCGAAACAAATTCATAACCAATTACCTGATCGTCAGCATCCAGGCCCATACGAGTGACATAACCTTCGGCCATTTCCAGGTAACGGACGCCTTTGGCACGGGTACCATACATGGTGCCGACCTGGCTGCGCTGCCCTTTGCCGAGATCTTCGAGGCCGGCGCCGACAGAAAGCCCGTCCTCTGAGAAAGCGCTCTGACTGCGGCCGTAGACGATTTGCAGGAAAAGCTCACGCATTGCGGTGTTAATCGCATCACATACAAGGTCGGTATTAAGCGCTTCAAGAATGGTTTTGCCCTGTAAAATTTCCGCAGCCATTGCAGCGGAATGGGTCATACCAGAACAGCCGATGGTTTCAACCAGCGCCTCTTCAATTATACCGTTTTTGATATTGAGAGAGAGCTTGCAGGCGCCCTGCTGCGGTGCGCACCAGCCGATGCCGTGCGTAAAACCGGATATATCTTTAATTTCCTTGGCCTGTATCCATTTCCCTTCTTCAGGAATCGGAGCAGGACCATGGTCGGGGCCTTTCGCCACACAACACATATTTTCGACTTCACGAGTGTAGTTCATTGAAAATTATCTCCTTTCCAGATTCACTCCGAATTATTATATCATGCCTTTTTAATAAAATCAACGCGGCCCGGAAAAAAATCGTACTTTTTAAGGCTTTCTATTAAAGTTTTGGCGTATAAGGAATAGGAATGACAAAAATTGCCCTTTTGCCGTAATATCGTTCGGGCAAAAGAGCAATTTTTATAAACAATATAAATAATATATATATCCAGCATATCCTAAAAGCAATAGAAAACCTTGCCATCGATAAAGGCGTTTTTTTATGATCCCAGGAAGTGCAAGCAACAGCGATACCGCGACCATTACTGGAAGATCTATGTATAGTAAGGATGGCTCCAATACGATAGGTTGGATTATGCTGGAAACGCCGCAGACCATTAGAAGATTAAGCGTATTGGCTCCGATTACATTTCCAAGCGAAAGAGCGGTATGCCCTTTGATCAGCGCAGTGATAGAAGTAATCAGTTCAGGTAAAGAGGTCCCCAGTGCAATCATACTAATAGAGATGACATGTTCCGGAATTCCGATGGCGAACGCCAGATACGAACCGTTTTCCACAAGAAGCTTTGCACCGAAAGCCAATGCGATAACGGCAAGTGCGATAATCAGCAAATCGGAAAAAACATTTCCTTTATTGGTAACGGGGAGCTGTATGTCAGAAGATGCAGTATTTTTTGCATGTTGCCGGGACCAATATAAGTAGAATGCCAGGAGTATAAGCAGACATAAGCCGGAAAAACGGTTGAAACCAAGCTCAAGTAGAGCAAAGAAGCTGAATATTGCGGTACATAGGAAAAAGAAAAGATACGTTGCGCTAAAATCACGAGACAGGTTATGCATTGGACGAATTGCCTGAGAAAGTCCGGCAATTAAAGCAGTATTGCAGATTACAGACCCAATTATATTTCCGATTGCCATGTCGGAAAATCCTTTGGCTGCAGCAGTCGCGGATACGGTGAGTTCTGGAAGTGTTGTGCCAAGGCTGACAATTGTCGCGCCAATGATGATGTCGGAAATCCGCAGTCTGCGGGCGAATCGTGCAGACGCATCGACAAAAGCATCGCTGCTGAGTACAACAAGCATAAGACCAAGTAGAAACAGTAGGATATACATGAAGACCCTCCTAAAAACAAGAGAAACAGGAACAACTCAATATATGCTTGTATCATGCTTTTATGTCTGTGGATATAAATGGGACTTTTCCATCAAAATCGGTTGAGGCAAGATTTATTTTGCTATTTGCAAATCGTTGACGATTATCAAAAAATGGATTAAACTGGATCTAAGGATTAGAGAATGAGGGGGAAACAGCATGTTGATCTATATCGACCGGATGCGGCATTGGCAGCGTGGCCCGATGCCGGATTGTCCTTCGGCTTTTGGGCTTAAACGACTTCGCGAAGCGCTCTCCCGGGTGGGAATCCGTTCCAATATCGTACGGCGCGAAACATATACCGGCGATGAAAGTGTGCGCGCGCTGGTAATTACCTGCGCAGGATTTAATGTAACAAGCATACTCGGGAAAGAGTCGTATCAGATTCGTGTGCGCGGGCAGGTGATTTTTGTCAATGCGGGCGGGGAAACCGGCGTGATGTATGCGCTTTTGGAACTTGCCGAGATTGTTGCGCTGGAAGGGTTTGATAAAATTACGGATCGAGATGGGGAGCCGTTTTTGGAAAAGCGCGGCGTCAAGTTCAACTGGCCTTTTGAACCATATGGTCTTGGAGACGCGTTTGATAAAAACCGGCAGACTGTATTTGACTTGGAATTCTGGCGCGATTATATCGACTTTCTGGCAGAAAACCGGTATAATCTTTTGACAATCTGGTCGATGAACCCGTTTGAGATGATGTTCCGTATCCCAAAATATCCGGATACAACCCCTTATAGCGACGTGGAACTGGAACGTATGCGTGCAGTATTTGACTTTATTTTTACCCACGCGAAAGCGCGGGGAATTTCAACTTATATTATAACCTGGAATCTGCGGATTACGCCGGCAATCGCCCGTGGTCTTGGACTTCCGGAACAAGTGGCAGGCAACCATGAAGATAAGACGCGGCAGGCGCTGCGCCAATATGATCCGCTGATCCGGGATTATTTCCGGGAGGCGATTAAAACACTTGTACGTACATATCCGGCTTTGACCGGGCTTGGGACTTCCAATAGCGAGGAATTGGTCGGAACAGCCGATCAGACCGAGGAATGGGTGGCAGATACTTATTTAGAGGCAATTCAGGAATTGAATATCCCGCTGCCGTTTATCCACCGTACAAATATGTCCAACGGCCGGGTTGCACAGGAGCTTTTCCTGAAAAACTATCCGGGAGATGATAAGCTGATTTCCTGGAAATATTCCAATGCGCATATGTATTCCCATCCGCACCCGCAGTTTGAAACCCTGATGGGTGCTTGGGAGGCGATGGATGTTTCCAAGACAAAGGTGATTTATACTGTGCGGAATGATGATTTTCAGACGCTGCGGGGCGCAGATCCTGCTTTTGTAGCCGAATATATCCGGGGAATGAAGCGCGATTATGTGGCCGGTTTTTACTGGGGTGCGGATGGTTACGTATGGGCGCGTGATTTCCAGCATATGCCGCATGTCCATATGGACTGGAAGTATGATTTTGAGCGGCATTTTCTCCAGTTTGCAACCCTTGGCCGTCTGGGCTACAATCCTGATTTGCCGAGGGAACACTGGCTGCGTGTATGTGCTGCACACTATGGACACAGGTGTGCGGAACCGGTATTGTCCGGACTGGAAGCAGGCGCACGCACAATTTCTGCGCTGTCGCGCCTGCATTGGGTGAATTATGACTATCAGTGGCATCCGGAAAGTTTGCTGAATACCTTTGGGTTTCAGTCTGCGTTTGCTTTTATGCGTACGCCTTCGATGCCCGGGTCTGGTACTGTAAGTGTAAAAGATACGGCACAGCGGATGATTTCCGGGATCTGTGACGGCGCGGAGGATGCGCAGGCAGTCGTTGCACAGATACGCCGCCAGGCACAGCTTCTGGATGCATGCGTGCAGCAGCTTGATGCGGCAATTGAACCGGAATACCGGGCGGGGGATCTGGCGTGTGTATTGGAAGATCTCCATGCCTGGGGATGCTTTGCGCAATATTGTTCGAAAAAGATTGACGCTGCATTGGCCTTGGAGCTGTTTTGCCGGACCGGAGATATAAACCGGAAATTTTATGCGGTCAAACAGCTGGAAAGTGCGCTTGATGACTGGCAGGCATTGTCGGAGATATGGGCTGGGCATTATATGCCGTATCAGATGGGGCGCGCCAATCAGATTTTTGGGTATTCCTATTATACCGAGGATGCGCGCCGGGATATTGAATTTGCGCGGCGCATGGAGCCTGGCCGGACTTCCGAAGCGGAGGTGCTTGCAGAAGCCGGGTTTAAAAGCGCACCCTGGGCACGTGGTTACGGGGAATAAACAATAAAAGGTAAAAATAGGGACCGCCGGAAAAGCGCATCTCGCTTTTCCGGCGGTTTTTATCAATCTTATTGCATGGGAAGTACTTGGATTTTTATAAAAATAGATCGCGGGGCTTCTATTTTGGGAAAAACTGCGGTATAATGAAACTGTATATTGCAATTTTTAGGAGGTATGGAATGAAGTATTTCCGAAAAATTGAAGGGGATATGCTTTATCTTTCCCCGCTTTGTGTTGAGGATGCGGAAATAAATGCCCGGTGGCTTAATGATGCGCAGGTGACGGACGGTCTGGGTACAACCTGCCATGTATTCTCTGTAGAAAAGGAACGCAAGTGGATTGAAAGCCATACAGAGGATTATCAATTTGCGATCATTCGAAAAAGCGACGGGGTTTATCTGGGAAATATTGGTTTTGAAGCGATGGATACGCTTCATCAGCGCGCCATGATCGGACTTTTTATCGGAGATGAGGAAAACCGAAGCTGCGGATACGGCGCACAGGCGCTACGGCTACTGTTGGATTATGGGTTTCGCCAACTAAATTTGCATAATGTTATGCTTCAGCTTTTTTCTTTCAATACACGGGCGCTTGCCTGTTATAAAAAGGTAGGATTCCGGGAAATCGGACGCCGCAGGGAAGCGTTTTATGGGAATGGGGCGTTCCACGATATCATTTATATGGATATCCTGCGGGAAGAATTTTATGTGCAGAATGGATAGGGGAGGGCCTGTTTTGCTAGATTTGGGATGTATGCTTGGGGAGCAGATGCCGCAGCTAAAAATTTTGCAGCATCAGCCGCTTGCACCGTATACCAGTTTCCGTATTGGCGGGCCGGCACGTCTGCTGGCACTGCCGGAAAAAGAGGCGGAGTTGTCCGGCCTTCTGCAATTTGTACATGCGTATGCCGTCCCGCTGCGGATTCTTGGCGGCGGCTCTAATGTGCTGATCCCGGACGAGGGGATTGATGCGTTGGTTGTGCGTTTGCCTGCAGACGGAGGGATTCGCGTGGAAGGCCGCAATATAACTGTGGCGGCAGGCTGTTCAAAAGCGGCGTTAGCCCAGGCAGCCGCATCGGCGGGACTTTCCGGACTGGAATTTGCCCACGGGATTCCCGGGACGGTGGGCGGCGGAATCCGGATGAATGCCGGTGCTTACGGCGGGGAAATGTGTGGAGTTGTGCAGTCGGTTACAGCGTTGGACCCGCAGGGCCAAGCACATTTTTTAGTAAATGAAGAATTGAAATTTTCCTACCGGCACAGTTTTTTTTCTGAAAATCCGGGATGGATTATTACAAGTGCGAAATTTATGTTGATGCCGGATGATCCTGAAGTCATTTATGCACGTATGCGGGAACTGGCAGCGCGCCGGCGTGAGAAACAGCCGCTGGAGTATCCGTCCGCCGGGAGCGTGTTTAAACGCCCGGAAGGATATTTTGCGGGAAAATTGATCGAAGATGCGGGGTTAAAAGGCTTGACGATTGGCGGTGCGCAGGTATCGCAAAAACATGCGGGGTTTATCATCAACCGCGGCGGTGCAACAGCGCAGGATGTGCGCCGGCTGGTATCTGAAATTCAGGAAACGGTATATGTGCGTTTCGGCGTGAAGCTGGAATGTGAAATAGAAATGTGGTAGGCGGATGTCATTTTCACAAAGAGTAAAAAAAGAGCTTTGCGCACTGCCGATGGAGCGGCGTTGCTGTATATTGGCGGAAAGCTATGGTATATTGTTGTTTGCCAACGTGTTTCGGTCAAATGAGATTCGGTTGATTACCCAGAGCATGGCGTTGGCTGAACGGATACATGCGCTGTTTTCCCATGCTTTTGGGATTAACGTGCCGGTATTGCGCAATGCTGAAAACGGACGCTATATTATTAAGATATCGGATGCAACCAGTATTTTTCGTATTTTTGATGCGCTCAATCTAGACCCGGACGTAACCGGGATCCGTTTGAATTCTGCACTGGTTGAACAGCCCTGCTGTCAGGGAGCCTTTTTGAGGGGAGCGTTTCTGTCCGGCGGCTCGGTCGCCGATCCGGATGCACGGTACCACTTGGAATTTTCAACACCGTATCGCAGCTTTTCTGATGCGTTGGCATCGCTGTTGGAAACCCTTTCTCTAACGCCGCGCATAACCATGCGTGCGGGGAAATATATGATATATTTCAAACGGAGCGAGGCAATTGAAGAAATTTTCACGCGTGCCGGCGCACATCAGGCAGCGTTGACAATTATGCAGGCCAAGGTAGTCAAAGAAGTGCGCAATAGTGTAAATCGCTATGTGAACTGCGAAACAGCAAACATATCGAAAACTGTGGAAGCGGCGCGTATGCAGAACCGGGCGATCCGCAGGCTTTTGGAAAGCGGCCGGCTGGATACGCTTCCCGAAACGTTACGGCAGACGGCACAATTGCGGCTGGAGAATCCGGAAGCTTCATTGTCTGCGCTTGGGTTGATGTTTTCCCCGCCAGTTAATCGGGCTACGTTAAATTACCGATTGAAAAAGCTTCTCGAACTTTCTGTGCAGCTTTGTGGAGAGGAGGAGTAGTTTTGCCTGAATTCGTACATTTACATCTGCATACGGAATACAGTCTTCTGGATGGAGCCTGCCGGATTCACGATATTATGAAAGCAGCGGCCGATGCAGGGCAAAAAGCCGTTGCCATTACCGATCACGGTGTGATGTATGGTGTGGTAGATTTCTACCGCGCAGCCAAAGCCGCAGGAATTAAACCGATTATTGGCTGCGAGGTCTATGTTGCCCCGCGCACACGGTTTGACCGGGACCCGCAGTTTGATCAGAATCCGCATCATTTGGTTCTGCTGGCAGAGAATCAGACAGGTTATCAAAACCTGATCTATCTGGTTTCCAAATCGTTTACGGAAGGATTTTATAACCGTCCGCGTGTTGATCTGGCGCTCTTGCGGGAACATCACGAGGGGATTATTGCCTGCTCTGCGTGTATTGCGGGAGCCGTGTCCAAACTTCTGCTTGCACGCAACTATGCCGGAGCGCGTGCGGCGGCATTGGAATATAATGAGATCTTTGGTCAGGGGAACTATTTTCTGGAAATTCAGGATCACGGCATTGCGCAGGAACGGGAAGCGCTTGCCGGATTGGTCCGGATTAGTGAAGAAACTGGGATTCCGTTGGTTGCAACAAATGACGTCCATTATCTGACGCGTGCGGACGCCTATATCCAGGATGTAATGATGTGTATCCAGACGGGGCATACCATTGATGATGCGGGCCGGATGAAGTTTGAGTCGGAAGAACTTTACCTGAAGACGGGTGAAGAGATGGCTGCCCTGTTTAGCGCATATCCGCAGGCGTTGGAAAACACGGTGGAAATTGCCCGGCGCTGTAATGTTGACTTTGAGTTTGGACACTATCATTTGCCGGAATATCTTACGGATGACCCCCGTGACCATTATGAAATCCTGCTGGAGAAATGTGAAAAGGGCCTGGTAATGCGTTACGGCAGCCAGGCGCCCCGGCATCATGAACGGCTGATGTATGAGTTGGGCATTATTCAGCGGATGGGGTTTTGTGATTATTTTTTAATAGTTCAGGATTTTATCCTTTATGCGAAAGAAAATGGAATCCCGGTCGGCGGAGGCCGAGGTTCTTCGGCCAATAGCATAGTCAGTTATTGTTTACGTATTACAGATATTGATCCGATCCGGTTTGATCTCTTTTTCGACCGTTTCCTGAATCCGGAACGTGTGAGTATGCCGGATATCGATATGGATTTCTGCTATATCCGCAGGCAGGAGATTATTGAATATGTAAAAAACAAATATGGCGATGACCATGTTGCGCAGATTGTAACGTTTGGTACAATGGCGGCAAGGCAGGCGGTGCGGGATGTCGCACGTGTGCTGAATGTTTCCTATGCCGATGCTGACTCAATTGCCAAGCTTGTACCCAATGAGCTGCATATGACGCTGGAGCGGGCGCTTTCGGTATCCCCGCAGCTCGCCGAACGATGTGAAAATGATGAAACGGCCCGCCGCGTTGTGGAAGTTGCCAGGCGGATTGAAGGTATGCCGCGTCATGCTTCGACCCATGCTGCCGGTGTGGTCATTACGGACCGGCCGGTTTTTGAATATGTACCGTTGGCACGCAGTGATGAAACCGTTGTGACTCAGTTTACGATGGTGACACTTGAGGAACTGGGACTTTTAAAGATGGATTTCCTCGGACTGCGCAATGTTACGGTGGTGGATGATGCCCAAAAACTTGTACGGGAACAGGAACCGGATTTTGATATTCACGCGGTTGCCGATGACGATCCTGCCACCTATGAAATGTTGTCGCAGGGAAAAACATCAGGCGTGTTTCAGATCGAAAGCGTGGGGATGACCAATTTGATGATGCAGATGAAACCGCGTTCGTTGGAAGATATCACCGCGGCGGTAGCCCTGTACCGTCCCGGCCCCATGGATTCGATTCCCCGCTTTATTGAATGCCGGAATGACCCGTCGAAAATCCAGTATAAAGATCCGCAGCTTGAGGAAATTCTGCGTCCGACCAACGGGTGTATTGTTTATCAGGAACAGGTAATGTCTATTTGCCGGAAACTTGCGGGGTATTCGCTGGGGCGTGCGGATATTGTACGCAGAGCGATGAGCAAGAAGAAGTATGACGTACTGGAGCGTGAACATGCGGCGTTTGTAGAGGGTGCGGTTGCACACGGGGTGTCGAAAAGTGCGGCGGAAAGTATTTTTGAGGAAATGCAGGAGTTTGCGCGCTATGCGTTTCCAAAAGGCCATGCGGTGGCATATGCGCTGATCTCCTACCAGACCGCATATTTGAAATGCCATTATCCGCATCAATATATGGCGGCGCTTTTGACTTCCGTACTGGGATTTACAGAAAAAATGGTCGGCTATATTGAAGAGTGCAAAAGTATGGGAATCTGTGTCCTTCCGCCGGACATCAATGAGTCGCGCACAGGGTTTACCGTTGCAGGCGATAAAATCCGCTTTGGCCTTGCCGCATTGAAAAACGTGGGTACAGCGTTTATTGACCGTCTGATTCGGGAGCGGGAACAGGGCGGGAAGTTTTTAAGCTTTAAACAATTTTGCGAACGCATGTATGGGATTGATTTGAACCGGCGTGCGTTGGAAAGTCTGATTCGCGCGGGAGCGTTTGACAGTTTTGGGCATCATCGTGCCCAGCTGATGGCGGTGTCCGATACGATCCTGGCTTCGATTGCGCAAAAGAACCGTACCAACGTAGAAGGCCAGATGGATATGTTTTCCATGTTTTCGCCGCAGGGGGACGCAGAAGAGGCAGATCTTCCTGACATTCCGGAATATTCCCGCAGCCTGCTGCTTTCGATGGAAAAGGAAACGACCGGCATGTATATGTCCGGGCACCCGCTGGAAAGCCGGGCAGACGAATTGCGTGCAATCGGGGCATGCCCGATCGCCTCTTTATCTTCCGGTGAAGTTGCGGACCTGGATGGGAAATGGGTGACGGTGGCGGGAATTTTAAACGCCGTACGCTTAAAAACGACGAAAGCCGGCGCCATGATTGCTTATGTGATTTTGGAAGATATGAGCGGGACCGTAGAAATGATGGTGTTTTCCCGGCTTTTGCAACAGGCGGCAGGCCTGATCCGGGAAGGGGAGATCGTCATGGTGCGTGCGCAGGTGACTGTGCGTGAAGAGGAAGCGCCGAAGCTGAAGGTGGATCAAATCGCACCATTGTCGGCGTCAGGATTTCCTTCCCGTGCGCGTCCGGCTCAACCGGAAGTATCGGTTTCGGAAGAGGAGCCACAGATGCGGCAGGGGAATGCCGGCCGCCTGTATGTAAAAATTTGTGATGAAAACGTTGCAAAGCGTGCCCGTATGGAAGCATTGATGCGGATTTTTGCGGGAACTACGCCGGTTGTTGTGTATGATGCGCGCACCGGGAAAAAACAGCGTGCTGCTAATGGAATAACTCCGCATCCGTTGTTTGTATCCGAACTTTCCCGAATCATGGGAGAAGATGCGGTTGTTCTAAAATAAGGATGGAAAATTTTGGAGCTGTGTGATATAATAAACAATACGAGGGGTATACAGACCTGTTTTGGAAAAATGAAACCCGCCTTGGATTTGCTGTTGGCCATCTGTCTTTGGCGAGACAGGGGTATAGAAACCAAGGCGTTGAGGATTGAGCAAAGGAGAATGGTTATGGGCGAAGAAGAAAAATATACAATGGGAAATGTGCATATTTCGGAAGATGTAATTGTCTCCATTATTTCGCTGGCTATAGCAGAGGTAGAAGGGGTGGCGATAACCCAGGCTTCTCCGATGGAATTTGCAGAACGCTTGACCAAAAAGGGAATCGGCCGCGGCGTAAAGGTTGTAAGAGAAGAAGACGAGATATCGGCAGAGATTTATATTCAACTGGAGTATGGCTTAAATATTCCGCAGAAAGCGCTGCGTATCCAGCAAAAGATTAAATCTGCGGTAGAATCGATGACAAATTTGAAAGTTAAGACAGTAAATGTTACCGTGACCAGCGTTGCGGAGAAGAAGGAGAAAAAGGGCGAATAAGGCCTTTTGAAAACAGGATATGAGCAGACGATCGGCGCGTGAGCTCGCGCTGCATATGGTGTTTGAAATGGATTTTACCGGCGTTGACTGTGCAGAAATTATGCGCAGCCGACTGAAGCCGGAGGAATTCGGTGCATTCGCAAAAGAAGACCGGCTGTATACGCAAATGCCGGATGCGCATGACCGTGAGTATATGGCAAGACTTTTGCGCGGCGTGTCGGCGCATTTGCCGGAATTTGATTCCTATATAGAGAAATATAGTGTTGGATGGCGATTTGAGCGTTTGTCCCATATTGTAGTATCTTTACTACGTATCGCAATGTATGAAATGCTTTATGAACCTGACACGCCCAATTCCGTTGCGATAAATGAGGCAGTTGAGCTTGCCAAGCGGTATGACACGCAGGAAGCAGCTGCATTCATTAATGGGATCTTATCCAGTTTTAATAAAGAGGAAGTTAGTGAGTAAATGAGCGGGATTTTGGCATTTGATACATCAAATTATACCAGTTCCGCCGCATATCTCGATATGGATTCAGGCCGCGGCGCGAATGTGTCGCGGCTTTTGCCCGTCCATGCGGGTGCACTTGGATTGCGGCAGTCGGAAGCGGTATTTAATCATGTGCGTGCAATGCCGCAAATTATAGATGAGCTTGCTGCACATCCGGAGTATGGGAAAGTACAGTATTTTGCGGCTTCGAGTGCGCCGCGTGCGGTGGAAGGTTCCTATATGCCCTGTTTTTTGGTTGGAATGACGCTTGCGCAGACAATGGCAACGGTACAGGGTACACAGCCGCTGTTTTTCTCGCATCAACAGGGGCATATTGCGGCGGCAGTATATTCTGCACGGCGTATGTCGCTGCTTGCCCGGCCGTTTCTTGCCTGGCATCTTTCCGGAGGGACTACCGAGCTTCTGCTGGTTCAGCCGGATGAACAGCGTTTGTTTACAGAAACGATTATCGGCGGAACGATGGATATATCCGCCGGGCAACTGATTGATCGGGCAGGCGTAGCGCTTGGGCTTCATTTTCCCTGCGGACGGGCGCTGTCGGAAATTGCAGACGCCGCGCCTTCGCAGGAACGGTATAAAGTAAAGGTTGAAGCATCGCGTTTTTCGCTTTCCGGGATGGAAAACCGGGTACGGGACATGCTTATTCATGGCGCGAAAGATGAAAAAGTGGCAAATTTTGTTTTAAATACGGTAATCGGTGCTGTGAAACAGGCAACGTCCCAAGCCATACAGACATATCCAGGGCTCCCGGTGCTTTGTTCGGGCGGCGTTGCATCCAATATACGTTTCCGTCAGAAAATGAACGCCGAATTTGACGTATGTTTTGCACGCCCGGAGCTGTCCACTGATAACGCGATGGGTATAGCGGTATTGGCGGCCGCACGATTGCTTGGAGGGATACCCAAATGGACGGACAATTGATTTTATCCATCGGTGAAGTGAATGCACATATCCGTGCACTGCTGACGACCGATGATGTGCTGAGTTCTGTCTATGTGCGGGGTGAGATTTCCAATTTTAAATTGCATTCCTCCGGGCATATGTATCTGACCTTGAAAGACACGGAAGGGATCCTGCGGGCGGTAATGTTCCGAGGATCGGCTTCTCATTTGGCATTTCGGCCGGAAAATGGCATGAAGGTGATCGCACATGGCCGGGTGGATGTGTTTTCGCGGGACGGACAGTATCAGCTTTATATTGACGAGTTGATCCCTGATGGGGTTGGTGCGCTATATGTGGCGTTTGAGCAGTTAAAGGCAAAGTTGTCGGAGGAAGGTTTATTTGATCCGGCCCATAAGAAACCGATTCCACGCTGTCCGATGAAAATTGCACTGGTGACTTCGCCAACAGGTGCAGCTGTTCGGGATATGTTGCGTATCTTAAAGGCACGCTGGCCAATTGCACGTATCAGGATTTATCCTGTACGGGTGCAAGGCGCACAGGCGCCGGGCGAGATCTGCAAAGGAATAGAATTTGTCAACCGTTACCGGCTTGCAGATCTGATTATTACAGGCCGCGGAGGCGGTTCGATTGAAGATTTGTGGGCGTTTAATGACGAACAGGTTGCACGGGCAATTTTTGCCTCGCAGATTCCGGTGATTTCCGCAGTCGGGCATGAGCCGGATTTTACGATTGCGGATTTTGTTGCTGATCTGCGAGCAGCGACGCCTTCGAATGCGGCGGAACTGGCCGTTCCGGACCGGATAGAGCTGGCCGCACAGATTGCACATATGCAGGCGCGTATGATTCAGTCGCAACGTAACCGGATTACCGTACTGCGCCAGCGTATAGAAGCACTTGCCGGTAAACGGGTTATGCAGGACCCGAAAAACTACCTGGCGGACCGTCAGATGGCGCTTTTACATCTGACGCAGCGTTATGAACAGGCGCTTATCCATGCAACCCAACAGCGGCGGGAGAGATTTCTGCGTATAGCCGGTATGTTGGAAGCGCTTAGTCCAATTCGGGTGCTGGCTCGTGGCTATGCGATGGTGCAGGATGAAGAGGGAACGATTATTCGTCAGGCAAATATGCTTGACAAAGATGCACGCATTCGTTTGGATTTTGCAGATGGTGCTGCCCTGTGTCGGGTGGAGGAAACGCTTTTGGAGGAACATGATGGACGAGAAAAAGACGGAAAATAAGATGAGCTTTGAGCAGGGTCTTGCGCGGCTGGAGAAAATCGTTGCGCTGCTTGAGCGCGGGGAAGTGCCGCTGGACGAGTCGCTTGCGCTATATGAGGAAGGCGCGGGTCTGATCAAACGTTGCAATGCGGCGCTGGATCAGGCAGAAAAACGCGTCAGTATCTTGCTGCAGGGTGAAGATGGCAGGATACAGGAACAGGTATTTGACCCAAATGCAGATTATGGGCTTTAATGACATTTTGACATTTTATGCGCCCAGGATTGAAACGGCGCTTTGCGGCTGTATTGCCGATCGTGGACTTGCGCAGCAAACGGTTGCCGATGCTATGCGTTATAGCTTGCTGGGCGGTGGGAAGCGATTGCGCGGCGCACTTGTATTGGAATTTTGCCGGGTTTGTGGCGGCAGCGTGGACAAGGCAATGCCTTTTGCCTGTGGAGTGGAAATGATCCATGCCTATTCCCTGATTCATGATGATCTGCCTTGTATGGACGACGATGATCTTCGCAGAGGGAAGCCTTCCTGTCATAAGGCCTTTGGAGAAGCGATGGCTGTATTGGCCGGAGACGGGCTGCTGACGCTTGCTTTTGAAACCATGCTTGCCCCGCAGGTAGGGGAATCTGTGAGTGCACAACTGGCATTGCGGGCAGCGGGAGAGCTTGCACGCGGAGCTGGGTTGTATGGCATGCTCGGAGGACAGTGTATTGATGTTGAAAAGGAAGGCTGTCTGCCGGATGCGCAGACCCTTAAGCAGATGTGTACGCTGAAAACCGGTGCGTTAATTCTGGCAGCCTGCCGGGCAGGATGTATACTTGGCGGCGCAGATGAAGTAAGGCTTTGTGCGGCCTCCGAGTATGCGCAGGCTCTGGGTCTTGCATTTCAGATTCGAGATGATATGCTCGATTGCATTGGAGATGCTAAGACGCTGGGGAAAGAAACCGGAGCAGATGTACGACAGGGGAAAACGACATTTGCCGGGCTTTATGGGCTTGCCCGCTGTGCGGAAATGGTTGCTGAATTGACGCAGCAGGCATGTGCAGCACTCTCCGCTTTTCAGGATACGGCTGCACTTGCGACACTTGCCAGACAAATGGAAACAAGGATGCAATAAAGGGTTCCTTTTGGTTTGTCCAAGAAAAGGCAGGAAAAGTGAGCGTGAATTTTATGAATTCCTGCTATGGATTTTTTTGATGCTTTATGGTAAAATTTCAGAAATCAGAATTTTAAATTTTTAAACTGGGCGTAAAAAAGATGCCTGGTGAAAGAATCCCAAAAATACAGAAGGAGGGATGTTTGTGAAGTATACGGTCAACGGTGTTTGTTCGCGTAGCGTCAAATTTGATATCGAAGACGGTATCGTGAAGAATGTAGCGTTTGAAGGCGGCTGCAGCGGCAATACCCAGGGCGTTGCGAGTCTTGCAAATGGAATGAAAGTTGAGGACGTTATAAAGCGCTTGCGCGGGATCCGCTGTGGAAGTAAAGCTACCTCCTGTCCCGACCAACTCGCAAGAGCACTTGAAAAAGCCATACAGGAAGGGAAATAAAAATGAAATATACCAGCATTCGGACACTTTATTCCGGATATGAAGCTTTTTTGGATCAGGAAATCGTTATAGCCGGTTGGATTCGAACCAGTCGTAGTTCCAAAACTTTTGGATTTATTGAAGTAAACGATGGTTCCTATCTGTCCAACCTTCAAGTTGTCGTATCGGATACAGTGGAAGGATTTTCGGAAATTATGCACTATAATGTCGGCGCCGCGATTATAGTGGAAGGCGTTTTGGTAAAAAGCCAGGGTGCAAAGCAGGCATTTGAGCTTTCTGCAACAAAGGTAACGCTTGAGGGCGCATCAAGTCCGGAATATCCGTTGCAAAAAAAGCGCCATAGTGTTGAATATATGCGTACCATCGCCCATCTGCGTCCGCGCGCGAATCTGTACAATGCGGCTTTCCGTGTGCGTAGCGAAGCGGCTTTTGCTATCCATCAGTTTTTCCATGATCGGGGTTTTGTCTATGCGCATACGCCGATTATCACGGCGTCCGACTGCGAAGGTGCAGGTGAAATGTTCCGTATAACGACTTTAGATCCAAAGAATCCTCCGCTTACTGAAGCAGGGGAGGTGGATTACAGCCAGGACTATTTTGGGAAACCGGCGAATCTTACGGTTTCCGGCCAGCTCAATGCGGAAACCTTCGCCCTTGCGTTTGGGAAAACGTATACGTTTGGACCGACCTTCCGAGCTGAGCGTTCTTTTACCCAGCGCCACGCGGCGGAATTCTGGATGATTGAGCCGGAGATTGCTTTTGCAGATTTAACGGACAATATGGCTTTGGCAACAGATATGACCAAGTATGTTATCCGCCATCTTTTGGAGAACTGCAAAGCGGAGATGGAATTTTTCAATCGTTTTACCGATACAGGCTTAATCGAGCGGCTGACGCATATTGTGGAATCGGACTTTGGCGTATTGACGTATACCGATGCGATTGAACTGTTGGAGAAGAATAAAGAGAATTTTGAATATCCGGTTTACTGGGGTTGCGATCTGCAAACGGAGCATGAACGGTATATTACGGAAGTGATTATGAAAAAACCGACCTTTGTAATCAACTATCCTAAAGAAATAAAAGCATTTTATATGCGGCTTAATGATGATGGAAAGACTGTTGCTGCAATGGATATGCTGGTTCCGGGTATCGGTGAATTGATCGGGGGAAGCCAGCGTGAAGAGCGGCTGGATGTGCTGCTTGCGCGTATGGAAGAATGCGGATTGAAACCGGAAGATTACTGGTGGTATCTGGATTTGCGCAGGTTCGGAGGTACGCACCATGCCGGATATGGATTGGGCTTTGAGCGCCTGATTATGTATGTTACCGGTATTGCCAATATTCGAGATGTCTTGCCCTTCCCACGGACAACCGGGAGCGCAGATTTTTAATCGAGAAGTGCAAAAAAGGCTACAGATACGATCTGTAGCCTTTTTGTGTGAAAAAGGAGTACGAAATGGAAAAATTAAATTTGCTTGTCGCTGCAATGATTCAATACGAACATGGCTGCCCGGAAAGAATCCAGCATTTTATCAAGGTGCATGGATTTGCCCGTTGGATCGGTTTGGCAGAACGCCTGCCCGCGGATAGGCAGTTGGTATTGGAAGCTGCGGCGCTTGTCCATGACATTGGAATTCGCCCTGCATTGGAAAACTATGGCAGTGCTGCCGGACCTTTGCAGGAAAGCGAAGGTGTCGAACCTGCCCGTAGGCTGTTGGGGTCTTTAGGATTTGCCGGGGATATTACCGAAAGGGTTTGTTTTCTGGTTGCGCATCATCATACTTATACGGATGTAGACGGGTTGGATTATCAAATCCTTCTGGAAGCAGATTTCCTGGTCAATGCGTATGAAAATGCCAGCGGGCGCGATGCGGTTTTGGCAGCACAGCAGAAGCTGTTTGCAACGAAAACAGGGAAACAGATACTGTGTGAAATGTTTGATCTGTAACTTGTAGTTTGTGGAATTACTGAAAAATATAAAATGAAGAACTGCCGCAGACAACGTATCCGGTTTGTCTGCGGCAGTTTGCAATAAAAACGGTTTTTGTATTAAACTGGGATTTACATGCAGATAATATGTTGCGCTAAATATTCAGCTTCCGTAGGATCATGCGTTACAAAGACAAGTGTACGATTTGCAGCATAAGTCTGTACATAATCCATCGTTTTGTGTTTCGTGGTTTCATCGAGTCCTTTAAAAGGCTCGTCAAGTAAAATCAGAGGCGCGTCGTAAAGCATAGCGCGCACAATTGCGATGCGGCGACGCATACCGCCGGATAATTCGTTGACCGGTAAATCCAGACATTCATCCAGTCCGAGCGCGGATAAATGCGCACGGAACATTTCGCGGGAACCGCGTTTTCCTGTAATCAGCTGCAAATTCGCGTATACTGAAAATGGCGGACACAAACGATCTTCCTGAAAAACGGCGGAAATTCTTTTTGGAAGTCCGATAATTTCACCGGAATCTGCGTGTTCCAATCCTAATAAAATATGTAGCAGCGTAGTTTTCCCGCAACCGGACTGTCCCATGACGCAGCTGCTGTGCCCATGCGGAAAACACGCACTGAACTGATGGAGCACCTGTTTTTCTCCAAAACTTTTATTCAGATTAATAATTTGAATATCCATCAACGCTTCTCCAACCAGGCAAACGCTTTTTTTAAAACAAATATAAAAAGCTTCTCGAAAGCAACGCTTGTCAGTACAATGATGACCGTCCAGGCAAACAGGTCATCCATATCCAAATAAATTTTTGATTGATACAGCATTTCCCCAATGGAACCGTCCGGGATCCCGATTACCTCAGCGGCAACGCCGGCTTTCCAGGACAGACCAAGCGCAACCGAACAGGCAGAAAGCAAAAATGGTTTTAGACGGGGGAGCAGAATATAAAGGAAACGCCGTGTCCAAGGTATACAAAACACCTGAGCCATTTCGAGCAGTTCCGGATCAGCGCTTTTCAGGCCTTGCAGAACATTTTGATAAAGAATCGGCAGGACCATAAGAAAAGAAATAAAAACGGAAAGTGTGGAAGAGCTTAAAAAAAACAGACAGATGATGATAAAAGAAGCAACCGGCACGGATTTAATTGTTACCATATAAGGCCAAAGCAAAATTTCAATAATTCGAATTTTGCTGGCTAAAACGGCCAAAAGGCAACCGACAACAAAACCCAGGAAAAACCCCGCTATAATGCGCCAAAGTGTAAATCCAATGGTGGAAAGAAATCCCGGTTCTTTCCAAATGGTGGAAAGCCGTGAAACTACTTTTAAAGGGGATACCAGTAGAATATCCTGGTCAAGCAGCATCGCCGCCGCCTGCCAAACGGCAAGGGCGGCGGCAATAGCCAATATTTTTTTTAGTTTTTCCGACTTTTGCATAATGTTCCGTCAGGGTTTGTAATAAAAGTCATCGCCAGGCAGCGCACCACCGACTGATTTCGGATTCTGTTCATAAAGAATGGACAAATACGCAGCTACAGCTTCCGCCATTTCATCGCCGTCGATATAGGTAATGTTGCAGAAAGGAATGGCGGTCTTTGCAACAGCAGCTTTGACGATGTCATAACTTTCACACAATGCGGCGGTTTCTTCTACGTTGGTATTGGCATATTCCGTCGATGCAGCATACTCTTCGAGGAAAGCTTTCAATTCTTCCGGATGGTTTTCTGCAAATTCACGGCGAACGATCAGTCCGGCCGTAATAAACATGCTGCCATTATCCAATGCATCCCACTGTTCGGTCAAATCCAGCGCAATGCGCAATCCTTCCACTTGGGTTTGTGCGACAGTTACAAAAGGCTGCGGAAGCATGGCAATAGATGTTTCCGATTCATTCATTAAAGCTACGACTTCTGTCGGTTCGCTTCTCCATTCAATCGTCACGTCTGCATCCGGGTCCAGGCCGTTTTGCGCGAGCAGATAACGAAGCGAATATTCCGGAGTGGAGCCTTTTCCAGTTGCATAGATTGTTTTTCCCTTTAAATCCGAAATAGACTGAATGGTTTCCCCGCCTTTTTCCACGATATAGACTACACCGAGGGTATTAATCGCGGCAAACTGTACGGCGCCGTCGTTATTGTTGTACAACACAGCACCGAGGTTGACGGGAGCGGCGATGATGTCAAGCTCTCCTTTGACCAACAGCGGAGTCAGTTCGTCAGCGGAGGCTGCCAGTGTATATTCATAAGCATTGGCAGTTGTTCCTGCATCTGCGTCGGACAAAAGTTTAAGCATACCGATGGTAGTCGGGCCTTTCAGGCCGCCAAGACGAATTGTAAGTTGCTGTTCATCCGACGTATCCGGATCAACCGGCTGTGTCGAGTCATCTTCTACATCGCTATTATCCGGTTGCGTGTTATCATCCTGGACATCTTCGACCGGATCGGCAGCACCATTATTTTCAGAAGGCTGTAAATTGCCCGAAGAAGCATTTCCGTTTGTGTCGGTAGAACAGCCGGAGA
>CALWJF010000083.1 GCA_944380935.1 uncultured Clostridia bacterium | reverse complement strand
ATACTGCACAAACCACACTTCCTTTTTCAACAAAATATATTTTCGTTTTATTTTACCACATCTTATACTTCTATTCAATGGTATCTGCAAGAAAAGCAAAAGCTTTTACAGCACTTCTGCAGGAATCTGCAAAACTAAAAAACAGCACGAGACTTGACCAAAGTCCCGTGCTGTTATTCGTCGCCAAGAAAAGGGGGGTCAGGCGGTTTTTTCCGTGGCTTTATTTGCAGCCTTAGCCAAAGAACTCTTCCGTCTGGCGGCGGTGTTCTTATGCATGATGCCGGCCGAGCATGCGGAATCGATCTTCGATGCGATTTCGTTATAAGCGGCCTTTACATTTGCAGGATCCGCCTCTATCTGCGCATAATACTTTTTGATAGCGGTTTTTAAGGACGATTTTGCCATCTTGTTCTGCAACGCTTTCGTCTCAGCAGTCCGGACTCTCTTCTCGGCAGACTTAATATTAGGCATATGTCCACCTCCTTCTTTTCATCAGTGAGCATCATTATAACATTAACAAATCCAAATTGCAAGAGGTTTTTTTCTAGAAAAACCAATTTTTTTGCGCTTGCCTTTTAAATGGTTCCCCATCCGTTAAAACAGGTTGGAGAAGACATAAAAGCAAAAATTTTGGGCGATTCCGCGATTTATTTTCTTTTGCACATTTTAAAAAAGACTTGCTTTTTTGACCTTTTATGCTATAATGACGTTAGACTTTTCCTGGAGGTGCAAATATGGCTTATAAAATTTCTGACGAATGTATCATGTGCGGTGCATGTGCATCTGAATGCCCGGTAAACGCAATCTCTGAGGGTGACGGTAAGTACGAAATCGACCCCGATACCTGCATCGACTGCGGAACTTGTGCTGGCGTATGTCCGGTCGAGGCTCCAAAAGCCGAGTAATCGACAAAAACCAAGCTGCAGAGCCCTGTTTCCGCTCGTTTTTGCGAGGCGAAAACAGGGTTTTCTGATTCTATTATAACCTTATTTTATTTTTCAGGATGTTTATGGAACAAGAATTGTGCTGTATTGGCCGTGGGATTGAACTGCTTCAGGACTGTCTCCCGCTCGGAACCGATAGTATCCTGTTATCCCATTTTGCCTCGCCCATATCCGGTAAAGTCTGTGATCTCGGTTGCGGAGCCGGTTACGTTATGATTTTAGCCGCATTACGAAGCCCCGGGAAAGATGTGTTCCTACATGGTATTGACATTCGTCACAGTGCGATATCCCGAGCTGCCGAAAACCTTCGCCGCGCCGGGCTTTTCGCCAATTTAATCGAAGGGGATCTGCGCGACCCCTCGCTGCTTCCCGCATCAGGTTTTGACATCGTTCTCTCCAATCCGCCTTACACACCCGTTGGCGCCGGGATTGACCCGGCTGATAAGGAAGCAGCAATTGCGCGAATGGAATATTGCTGTACGCTTTCGCAATTAACACAGACAGCAGCGCGGATTTTGCGTCCCGGCGGCTGGTTTTATCTGGTTTATCCCGCCGCACGTTTAACGGACCTTCTATGCGCATTGCGTTCACAAAAACTTGAACCCAAACGCCTGCGATTTTTGGCCCGCTCCCCCGATACAGCTCCGATCCTTGCCTTGGTTGCTGCACGGCGGGACGGCAGGCCTTGGCTGGATATTTTACCGAATCTATATATTGGAAGCGCGGAACATCAGCAAATTTTCGCCCCTTTGGAAGAACAGGAGTAGAAATTGAGTATTATTCAAACTTTACCGCCTCACGTTGCCAATTTAATCGCTGCCGGTGAGGTCGTCGAACGGCCTGCCTCCGTCATCAAAGAATTGATGGAAAATGCCGTTGATGCAGGCGCCCAAACCATTACGGTAGAAATTCAAAACGGCGGGATAGACTGCATTACCATTACAGACAACGGCTGTGGGATGAGCCGCGAAGACGCAAGCGCCTGTTTTATCCGGCACGCAACCAGCAAGATCCACACGCAAAATGACCTGACCGCCATTCTGACGCTGGGATTTCGCGGCGAAGCACTTGCGGCAATCAGCGCAGTTTCCAAAGTTGATCTAGTTACCAGGCGCGCGGAAGATCTGGTCGGAACGCACGTGTATTGTGAGGCCGGAAAAATTCTTTCTGTGGAGGACGCCGGCTGCCCGATCGGTACCAGAATTTCGGTACGCCAAATTTTTTACAATACGCCGGCCCGGATGAAATTTTTGAAAAAAAACTCAACGGAGGGCAATTATTGTGCCGTCGCCGTGGATTACATCGCCTTATCCCACCCGGAAATTGCCGTCCGTTTCCTCAAAGACGGGCGCGTCTCTATGCGAACGCCTGGAAATGGTCAGATTATGCCGGCTGTTTTGGGCGTATGCGGACAGGAGTTTACCAATACCCTGCTCCCTATCCCAGCCGAGCGCAATTGCGGCGTGCTTAATTCACAATTAGAAGTCTGGGGATACATAACCCGCCCGGAACGCGCACTTTCCGGACGGGGCTCGCAATACTTTATTCTAAACGGACGGCATATCCGTTCCCGCACCTTGACTGCCGCCTTAGAAGAAGCTTACCGTACCAATATCATGGTGGGAAAGTATCCCGGTTGTGTGCTCTATGCCTCGATCGGTCCGGAATACGTAGATGTCAATGTCCACCCGGCAAAACTGGAAGTCAAATTTTCAGACGAACGTGCCGCGTTTCAGGTTGTATATGATGCTGTCAAACGTGCGTTAAGTGAATCTGACCGCCCGCAATTCAACGCGCAAAGCGCCCTCTCTTCCCAAATCTCTGAAAATCCGCCTTCCGTTTCTCAATCATCCAATCCCTTTGCTTCTGTATCGGATGCAAATGAATTAAAAAGCCGTCCTTCTACAGACTTATATACACAAACCCATCAAAAAGCCCCATCTATCGATATTTCTGCCGAAGATTTTTCTCTGGAAATTCCGGATTTGAAACCTTCCATTCCGAATGTTTCCAATCTGCCGCCTCAGCAGCCCGCAGAATCCGGCAACCCCGCGCCTACGAAGATTGTTGCCGAATCGTTGCATTTAAACGATCGGACGACACGTGAATCCCCCGCTTGCGAACAACAGGCCAGACAAGAACTTCCCGCTTACCGCATTGTCGGAGAAGTTTTCAAATGTTATATCCTCGTTGAGTTGGAAGATTCGCTGCTATATATCGACAAACATGCCGCACATGAACGTATCCTGTATAATCAGCTCAAGGCTGCAGCGGTTCCTCCGCCCGGCCAAATGCTTTTGACTCCGATTCTTTTGCCAATTGCACGTGAGGAACGCGAGCAACTGGAAGAAAACACGCAGGAACTTGCGCGTCTGGGACTGGAATTTACCGATTTTGGCGGGGAAACCATCCTGATTCACACGATTCCTCCCTATATAGACCCGGATAATGCGGCAGATTTTCTTCATGAAGTTTGCAAACGTATGAAAAAAAACGAAAATGATAACCGCAGGGAAGACATTTTACATTCCATTGCCTGCAAGTCTGCGATAAAAGCAGGCTGGGATACCCATCCGCAGGAAATTGAAGCGCTGGTACGCGAAGTGCTTGCGGATGAACAACTTCGCTATTGCCCACATGGCCGGCCTATTGCGCTCACCTTGCGGCGGCATGATTTTGAAAAGGAATTTTTCCGCACATGACGAAATTAATTTGTATTGTAGGGCCAACTGCATCCGGAAAAACCGCTTTAGCCATCCGTTTGGCAAAAGCGCTGGGAACCGAGATTATTTCTGCGGATTCCATGCAGATTTACCGGTATATGAATATCGGAACCGCCAAGCCTTCCGCTGCAGAACAACAGGGTGTTGTACATCATATGTTGGACATCCTGGACCCGGGGGAATCCTACAGCGCGGCACAATATGCCATCGATGCCGCCGCATGCGCCGATGCCATTGCAGCACGCGGTATGACGCCCATTGTAGCCGGCGGTTCCGGTCTATATCTGGACTCCCTGATTGGTACGCTTCATTATGAGCCGGAACCCGATCATGAAGCGGTCCGGCGGGAATTATACCGGCAGGCACAAACGCTGGGAGATGCAGCAATGCATGCCCGGCTTGCGCAAGTAGATCCTATCTCGGCAACACGCCTTCATGTCAATGACCGGCGTCGTGTTTTGCGCGCTCTGGAGATTTTCCTTCTCACCGGAGAACCCGCAAGCGCACGCACACAGCGTGCTGCAATGGTGCAGCGCCGCTACCGAACTTTAAAAATTGCACTTACCTGGCCGCGTGAAGTCCTTTATCAACGAATAAATATGCGAGTGGAACGTATGTTTGAGCAGGGGCTTCTTCAGGAAGCGCAGGAAATTTATGCACGGTTTCCTTCCCCCACTGCACGTCAGGCAATTGGTTATAAAGAGCTTTTTGCTTTCTTTGAAGGCAAAATTTCTCTCGATAAGGCACGGGAAAATATTGCTCGCGAAAGTCGCCGTTATGCCAAACGCCAAATCAGCTGGCTAATGCGAGATCGAGAAGTCTTTTTTTTTGATGCACAAAACCCGGATAAATTATACAAAAAATCTTTGGATTATATACGCGATTTTGTTATTTTTTGATCGTAATTTTTCCGAATTTCCATAACACTTTTTCTTTCAAATATGGTATAATGTCTACAATTCAATGTCCAGATTCAATAGAAAATATTTTTTTGAAAGATTCCTGTTGTAATTTTGTCCAATTTGGGAGGTGTATAATTTTAATCGACATTTTCTGCGGTATCTGTCTGAACAGATTTTTTATACGGCGCTATGAACGCCCGTAAATTTACGTATACACGGTAGAGAGGATTGCTTATGCAGAAACCTATCAATCTTCAGGATCTCTTCCTGAATACCGCAAGAAAAAAGCGGATTGAAGTCACCGCTTTTTTAACCAATGGATTTCAACTGCATGGTTATGTCAAAGCTTTTGATAATTTTGTCGTCTTATTCTGTTGCGATGGCAAACAAAATCTTGTATATAAACATGCGTTGTCTACAATTGCGCCAAACGAATCCATTCGTTTAAACATTGAAAACGAAGGCGAACCGTTGGATGAATAACGCGTTGCGCCGTTTTCTAAGCTGATTTTTATTTATGCCTTCAAGAGAAAAAATTGTCAGTCATTATATGCAGCAATTTAATGAGCGCCGGCGCAGGAAAAAGCGCAGGCGCACTGTTTTGCTGCCCTTTAAGATTATCCTCAGCGTGGTCTGTGTTTTTATTGTGGCATACTTCGCCATCAGCATCTATCAGGCTTTGCGTACACCTTTGACGACTACCCTTGCATCAGAAAGCAGCATAAATCAGGAATTCTCCATTGTTGGTTATTTTGTTCGGGAAGAAGAAGTTATTGTCAATGACACGACGGGTATTCTTTTATATGCGGTTGATGATGGCGTTAAGCTGGGGCGTTATGATGAATATGCTTCCGTTTATTCCAATAGCAGCGCTGCCGAACTTCGCTCCATCATTCGGACCTATCAGCAGCAAATTGATGTGCTGAATCAGGCACTGTCTGCTATTGGAAGTGCGGATAGTATTTCCGCGCTTTCTGAACAGATTGATTCTGCGCTTCGCAGCAGCGCATCTTTTTCCGACGTCTATGATTATTCCCGGCTCAGCGAATATACCCAGGATTTGAAAAACAATATTATTGTTCGCGAACTCGCGGATACTTCTTCGGAGGAGATTTCCGGATTAATCGAGGCCCTGGAGACGCGATGTGAAACGCTTTCCATTCAGATCGGAGCCAGCGAGACTTCTCTCACCGTTCCCGAATCCGGATTTTTCTCCAGCCAGGTTGACGGTTATGAATCGGTTTTTGAAATTGATATGCTTTCATCTTTGAAACCCTCTGATTTAGACCAGCTGGTGGCCCAACGCAAACCGGTCAGTGAACAGGAAGTCGGCAAATTGATTACCGGTTTCGGAGGATATTTCGTCGCGAATGTTTCGGTCTCTGATGCAGAACATCTTTCTGTCGGCCGCTCGATTCGGCTTCAGCTGGATGCGATGGGAGATGAACTGCTGGATATGACGGTAGAATCCATCAGTACACAAGAAAATGGAGAAGTAACCGTTGTGTTTTCCTATTCGCGCCACGTAGAAGAACTTATTAATATGCGGAAACAAAGTGCTGTTGTCATATTGGAGACTTATTCTGGGCTGAAAGTACCTCGTGACGCTGTACGTGTGGATGCGGATGGAGAAATGGGTGTCTATGTAATTACCGGTTTATATACGGAGTTCAAACGCATTGATGTTCTTTATGAAACAGAGGATTATTATATTGTAGATACGAACCCGTCGAGTACCGCTTCGCTTTTACGCGGCGATACCATTGTGGTCGGCGGTAAAAATCTTGAGGACGGAAAGGTAATTGGTTAAAATGGATCGAAAGCTTTTGCAACAAAACATTCAATTGCTTTTTCAGCAGGTCGAACAGGCGGCACCCGGCAGATCGGTTACCATTGTTGCAGCAACCAAAACCCGTACCCCTGCGGAAATTCAAGCAGCTCGGGAATATGGAATCCGCGCTGCCGGAGAAAACCGCGTACAGGAGTTTTGTGAAAAAATGCCAGCTGGTGCATACGAGGGTTTATCTCGTCATTTTATCGGGCATTTGCAAACTAACAAGATATCAAAAATCGTAGGCATGGTCGATTTAATCGAATCGGTCGATTCCATACATCTGCTTCAGGCTATCGACGCGCGTGCTGAAAAGTTGGGAATTCAACAGGATATTCTTGCCGAAATCAACATCGGCGAAGAAGCTTCGAAATCGGGTATGCCGGTAACGCAACTGGATGAATTCCTTGAATATGCCGCTGCGAGAACGCACATTCGTGTTCTTGGGCTAATGACGGTTGCTCCAAAAGCAGAAAATGACCAACTTTGCCAATATTTTACACAAATGTATAAACTTTTTATTGACAAGCGTAGTTTGGCTTGTGATAATATAAGAATGGAATATCTCTCCATGGGAATGAGCGGGGATTATCCGCTCGCGCTTGCCTGTGGAGCAAATATGATTCGCGTTGGAACCGGCATTTTTGGCCCAAGGGATTTGAATTTTGGAAAGGACGAATTAAACAATGGGTTTACTCGATAATTTCAAAAGATATATACGCGGAGAAGATTACGAAAGCGACGAATACGAGGAGTTTAATGATCCGGAAGAGTCTACAACCACAACCATGCGTTGGGCCACAGCTGGCGATTCCGCTTCTTCGCAGCGCGAAGATCGGGAAAGCACTCGTACTTCCGAACGCAGCGAGCATCGTTCCTCCAGCTACGACACAGCAACGCGCTCACGGGATAATGTTACGCCCCTGCGCAGCAACCGAGTCGTTAACATTAATACGATCACTCAGCTTTCTGTTGTTTTAGTCAAACCGGAAAAATATGAAAATGCTTCAGAAGTTGCGGATCACCTTCGGGACAAACGGACCGTCGTACTCAATTTGGAATCTACAAATCGCGACGTTGCCCGCAGGCTTTTAGATTTCCTTGGCGGTGTTGCTTATGCAAATGATGGGAAAATTAAACGGATCGCCCAAAGTACTTATATCATTACCCCTTATAACGTCGACATCCAGGGTGATGTTCTCGACGAATTGGAAAACAACGGCCTTCGTCTTTAATCCGGTGTTTCTTTATGTCCATCCTTGCTATTATTCTGGAAGTTCTGCTACGTGCTATCCAGCTATTACTATTTGCGCGGGTGATTCTTGCGTTTTTCCCGATTGATCGAAAAAGCACGCTTGTCTCCGTACCTTATGCAGTAACCGAACCAATTATCCTGCCGGTACGCAGCTTGCTTTTTCTGATTCGGCCATTAAAACGCCTTCCGTTTGATCTCAGCCCGATCGTCGTGTTTTTATTGCTTGAACTTTTGATTGCGCTAATCTAGTGTATTTCAAGCCGATTTTTTTGGAGGAATTTATGCTGACCCCGAATGATATTACCGAGAAAAAATTTGATAAAGTAATTATGGGCGGTTACGATATGGGTGCTGTCGACGATTTTCTTGATCAATTGGAAAAGGACTATGGCGCACTCTTTAAAGAAAATACCGTCTTAAAAAACAAAATGAAACTCCTCGTAAAAAAAATTGAGGAATATCGATCCATGGATGAATCCATGCGCAAAGCGCTCAACAGTGCACAAACCATGGCTGCGCAAATTATAGACAAGGCAAAAGCCGAAGCACAGGCAATTAAAGATTCTGCGCAAAAGTCCGGCGAAGAGATTTTGGCCGGCTACGAAACGCGTATTCATGCACAGGAACAAAAACTTTCCGAAGCTAAGGCATCCGTAGAAGAATTTGTCACCCGTATGACAACCATGTATTCCCAGGGTGCAGAAATGCTGCAAACTGTCGTTGGAAAATTTGCGACCGATGAGGATTTGAAATTCCCGGAAATGAAGCCAATCGCACCTGTACAGTTTGAACAGCAGACCACCCATTTTGAACCCGTTTCCAAAATTGCAAGCCAAGATGAGCTGGAAACAGAATCCTTGATTCGTGAGTTTTCCTCCAAACCTGCATCCCAATCGGATTCGGCTGCTGCACAAACTGCCGCTTCTGCATCTCAACCTGTCGCACCATCCTCCCCCCCAACAATGGCCGGCCGCAGTAATAAGCCGAAACTTGTTTTGCCGGATACAGATCAGTTGCCCAATCTTCCTCCGGTTACCGGTAATACAAAGCCGCAGGGGAATTACACCAGCGGTAAAATTTATCCCAATTCTGTTGTTCGGCATACTTCTACACAAAACGACTTTGATGATGAAGGCGAAACCATCCTTCTAACACCGAAGCCTAAATTTGAATTTGATGATTTACAGTTCGGTGAAAATTACGACAACATTAAAAAATCCAAAAAATAACGAATAAACCCGCCAATATTTTCCCTTTAAAAGGTTGAATATGGCGGGATTTTTTGTGCTGCCCAGTTTTATAACATTCATCTGCCTATAAACTGTCCGGTACAATGGGATTGAAAAAATTTTAAAAATGCTTGACAAATTCAAAAACCGTGTTATAATCGTATCCAAAGCTATGACGAAGACGGTCAAGGACAAAGGTCTACAGAGAGCCGGTGTTTGGTGCAAATCGGCGACAGGGTTGTCCTTAGAAGGCCCATCGCTTCTGAGCTGGAAATCCGAATGCCTTGCTGATAGAAGGTTAGTAGATATTTCCCGTGATTGCTGCGTTAATGCATAGGAATTGTCAGATTCCAAGAGTGGCGGTTTTTACCGCAATTTGAGTGGTACCGCGAGTGCAAGTATGCGCCCGTCTCAAAGAATTGCTTTGAGACGGGCATTTTTATTTTTATAATCCCAGGAGGTATCGTTATGACAGCCGTATCTGTCAACAAACTGCAGGAAGTTGCGCTTCGACTCCGTGAAATGCGGGAAATCGACGGCGTGAGCGTCGAAGAAATGGCAAAAAAAACCGAAGTATCTGTTGAAGCCTATCGCAGCTATGAGGCGGGAGAAGCCGACTTTCCCTTTACGTTTATCCATAAATGCGCTATCGCTTTCGGTATTGAAATTACCGACCTTCTAGAAGGGCAAAGTGCACATTTGTCTTCCTATACCATAACCCGCAAGGGCGAAGGCGATGAAACCGCAAGAGAAGACGGCATTGTGATTCAGGATTTAGCGCCTCGTTTCCGTAAAAAGATCGCCGAGCCCTATTGGGTCCGTTATGAATACCAGCCGCAGCTTCAAAACAAGCCTATTCATCTGACCAGGCATTCCGGCCAGGAATTTGATCTGGTTATGAGCGGCCGTTTAAAAGTGCAGGTCGGCGATCATATCGAATATTTAAACGAAGGCGACAGCATCTATTACAACAGCTCAACCCCGCACGGTATGATTGCGGTGGACGGGCAAGACTGTCTCTTTGTTGCCGTCGTGCTTCCGGGAGAAAATGTGTCTGCGCCGCAGGTTGTCCAAACCCTGGTTTCCGCCCATTCCACTGAGGATCTGGTGTGCAGCAAATTCATTCAGACCGTCGAAGATGAAAACGGGTTATTACAGTCCATTCAGTTTAAAAACGAAGAAACTTTTAATTTTGCTTTCGACGTTGTAGACGCTATCGCAAAAAAAGATCCAGACAAACTGGCTATGCTGCATCTCGACGTTAATAAAGTAGAGCGACGCTTTACCTTCAACGATATGAAACGCGCTTCTGCCCAATGTGCTAACTATTTTAAGGCACTTGGCATTAAAAAAGGCGATCGTGTTATGCTGGTCTTAAAGCGCCATTATCAATTCTGGTTCGCGATCCTCGGCCTGCACAAACTCGGTGCGATTGCTATCCCTGCTACAAATCTTCTTCAACAACATGATTATGAATATCGTTTTGATGCTGCCGGTGTTTCGGCCATTTTATGTACAGCAGACGGCGACTGTGCGCATCAGGTCGATCTTGCGGCAGCTAACTGTCCGGAATTGAAAATCAAAATTCTGGTCGGCGGAAGCCGCGACGGCTGGCACGATTTCGACGAAGAATTCCCGCTTTACAGTGCGCACTTCTACCGGACGGAAGACACCCCCTGCGGCAGTGATCTGATGTTAATGTTCTTTACTTCCGGCACCACCGGATATCCGAAAATTGCAGCGCACAATTACAAGTATGCGCTTGGCCATTACATCACTGCAAAATACTGGCACGGCGTGATGCGTGACGGCCTCCATCTAACCATTTCCGACACCGGCTGGGGCAAAGCGTTATGGGGCAAGCTCTATGGACAATGGCTCTGCGAAGGCGCAGTATTTACCTACGATTTCGATCGTTTCCATGCAGCCGATATTCTTCCCATGTTTGCAAAATACAACATTACCACCTTCTGTGCGCCGCCGACCATGCTGCGTATGCTGATTAAAGAAGACATTTCCAAGTATGATCTCTCTTCGATTCAGCGCATGACGACTGCAGGTGAAGCGTTGAATCCGGAAGTCTACTACCAGTTTGAGAAGGCAACCGGCCTTCAGATTATGGAAGGATTCGGTCAAACCGAGCTGACACTGACCATTGCCAATCTTATTGGCGCACCGCACAAAATCGGCTCTATGGGAAAACCTGTCCCGCTTTATGATATTGATCTTCTGGATGCGGACGGTAAGCCCGTTGCAAATGGTGAAAATGGGGAAATTGTCGTGAAAACCAGCGATCATGTCCCCTGTGGATTGTTTACCGGTTACTACCGCAACGAGGAAAAAACAGAAGAAGTCTGGCATGACGGCTACTATCATACCGGAGATATCGCCTGGCGCGATGAAGACGGTTTCCTGTGGTATGTCGGCCGTGTAGACGATGTGATCAAATCTTCCGGTTATCGTATCGGACCGTTTGAAATCGAAAGCGTCATCATGGAGCTTCCTTATGTCCTGGAATGCGGCGTTTCCGCTGCACCGGACGAAGTCCGCGGACAAGTCGTTAAGGCCAGCATTGTTTTGGTCAAAGGGACGGAGCCGACGGAAGAATTAAAAACGGAAATTCAAAATTATGTTAAAACGCATACAGCGCCGTATAAATATCCGCGTATTGTTGTGTTCCGCGATGAGCTTCCCAAGACCATAAGCGGCAAAATTCAGCGAAATAAACTGTAAAACAAAAATTATTTTCCGAGAAACTGTGAAATTGCCATTGACAAAATCTAAAAAGACATGGTATGATACTATCATAGTTTAAATGGCGTTGACGAAGAGTGCACAGGATTGGATCTGACAGAGAAATGGCGGTGGGTGCAAGCCATAAAGAAAAAACCTGTTGCTGTAGCTTCCGAGCCGGGAGGAAGAACGCATTTAGCAAGTAGACCCTCCCCGTGATTGCTGCGTAAATGCATAGGGATTGTTAGATTCCAAGAGTGGCGGCGTTTTTGCCGCAATTTGAGTGGTACCGCGGGTGTGCATCACGCTCGTCTCAAAGCATCATGTCTTTGGGACGAGCGTTTTTTCGTCCCAAAAAATCCGCAGGAGGAATCAAAATGCAACGAATCACAGGTCTTGATTATAAAATCAAGGAAATGGCAGGAAGAATTCGGGAACTTCGGGAAATCGAGGGACTCAGCCAAGCGCAAATGGCACAGAAAACCGGCGTATCCATTGAAGAGTATCAGCTTTGTGAAAACGGAGGCAGCGACCTCAATTTCGCTTTTATTTATCGCTGTGCTCTTGCTTTTAATGTGGATGTAACCGATATCATCGAAGGCCGCAGCCCAAATTTGAAATCCTATACCGTTACCCGCGCAGGAAATGGCCAACGTATCGAACAAGCGCATTCGATGACTTATTACAACCTTGCCGCTGATTTCCAAAACCGTATTGCCGAACCGCTCTATGTACGCAGCAGTTTCAGCGAAGAAGCACAAAAGCGTGATATTGAACTGACTACGCATTCCGGTCAGGAATGTGATATCATCATTGAAGGTCATTTAAAAGTACAGGTCGGAGAACACTGGGAAGTACTTGGTCCGGGGGACAGTATTTATTACGACTCTTCCACGCCCCATGGGATGATTGCTGTTGACGGTGCCGATTGTCTGTTCTATGCAATTGTCCTCAATCCCACTGGCGAACCAATCCCGGAGCTTGAAGCTGTATCTCTTCGTTCCGAAACCAAAAGTTCCCCACGCGATACCAAGCCCCGCATTTATAATCAATTCATTGATGTTGTTGAGGATGAAAACGGCACGCCGCTCAAAATCACTTTTAAAAATGCCGATCGCTTCAATTTCGCTTTTGATATTGTGGATGCATTGGCGCAACGCGATCCGGAAAAACTGGCAATGCTGCACATCGCACAGGATAAAACCGAACGGCGCTTTACGTTCCGGGATATCAAGCGGGCAAGTGCGCAGTGCGCCAATTATTTTAAATCCCTTGGAATCAAAAAAGGCGACCGTGTAATGCTAGTGTTAAAACGGCATTATCAGTTCTGGTTTGCGATGATCGGGCTGAACAAGCTTGGCGCGATTGCCATACCCGCTACCAATCAGCTTCAGCAGCATGACTATGAATACCGCTTCCAGTCAGCAGGTGTCAGCGCCATTTTATGCACAGCAGATGGTGACTGTGCACATCAGGTCGATCTTGCGGCTGCGAACTATCCGGAATTGAAAACCAAGATTCTCGTCGGTGGAAGCCGCGACGGCTGGCGCAATTTTGACGAGGAATACACGCTTTTTTCCTCCCATTTTAACCGTACAGAAGATACGCCCTGCGGCGACGATCTTATGCTGATGTTCTTTACTTCCGGTACTTCCGGTTATCCAAAGATCGCAGCCCATAATTACAAGTATGCGCTTGGCCATTTCCACACGGCTCGTTACTGGCACAATGTCGATCCTGACGGCCTGCATTTTACCATTTCCGATACGGGTTGGGCAAAAGCCATGTGGGGCAAGCTTTATGGCCAATGGTTATGTGAAGCAGCAACTTTTGTTTATGATTTCGACCGTTTTGATGCTTCTGATATCCTTCCGATGTTCGCAAAATATCATATTACGACTTTCTGCGCGCCGCCGACCATGCTGCGCATGATGATCAAAGAGGATATATCCAAATATGATCTGTCCAGCGTGCAGCATATGACGACTGCCGGCGAAGCGTTGAACCCGGAAGTTTACCGTCAATTTGAAAAGGCCACCGGCCTGCAAATCCTGGAAGGCTTTGGCCAGTCGGAAAGCACGATGATCATCGGTAATATGATTGGTGCTCCTCACAAACTGGGTTCTATGGGAAAACCCGCTCCGATTTATGATGTCGATTTGCTCAATCCAGACGGAGAAAGCGTTAAAGCCGGCGAAACCGGCGAAATCGTCATTCGTACTGCTGATGGCGCTCCTTGCGGATTGTTTACCGGTTATTACCGTGATGAAGAAAAAACACGGGAAGTGTGGCATGACGGGTATTATCACACCGGAGATGTCGCCTGGCGCGATGAAGACGGATTTTACTGGTATGTAGGACGTATTGACGACGTCATTAAATCTTCCGGATACCGTATTGGACCGTTTGAAATTGAAAGCGTCATCATGGAGCTTCCTTATGTCCTGGAATGCGGCGTTTCCGCTGCGCCGGACGAAGTGCGCGGCCAGATCGTCAAGGCAAGTATCGTCCTTGTGAAGGGGACCGAGCCGACTGAAGAATTGAAAAAAGAAATTCAGAATTATGTAAAAACACATACTGCACCCTATAAATATCCGCGTATCGTGGTTTTTCGTGATTCCCTGCCAAAGACCACCAGTGGAAAAATCCAGAGGAATAAGTTATAATGTATACGTATAAACGCATTACCCTGTTATCCGGGCACTATGGAAGCGGTAAAACCAATCTGGCCGTGAATATGGCCTTCGATTTGAAGCAGCACTATGAACATGTGGCAATTGCCGATATTGATATTGTAAATCCATATTTCCGTACCAAAGACAGCGTGCGGGAATTGGAACAGGCTGGAATTCGCCTGATCTGTTCCCCATTTGCCAATTCCAACCTTGATATCCCTGCGCTGCCGCAGGATATCTACTCGATTACCGACGACCGCAGTGTTATGTCTGTTGTCGATATCGGGGGCGACGACCGCGGCGCGTTGGCATTGGGACGGTGGACGCCTGGAATCCTGGAAGAAGATAACTATGAAATGCTGCTGGTTATCAACCGTTTCCGGCCGCTGACACCCGATGCATCTTCTACACTTGAAGTCATGCATGAAATTGAAACGGCCGGCGGGCTGCCCTTTACCGGTATTATAAACAATTCAAACCTTGGTGCAGAAACCACGGCTGAGGATGTCCTCTCTTCCTTATCCTATGCACAGGAGGTATCCCGGCTTTCCGGCCTTCCGCTTCGGATGACCAGCGTGATGGATACGCTGTATGAATCCTTAAAAGACCGGATTGAAAATTTATTCCCCTTAAAAATCACCTGCAAAGGAGTTAATGAATATGGCAAAGCTAACATTTAAGTCCGATGACTGCAAAGGCTGCGGACTGTGCGTGGATGCCTGTCCAAAAAAAGTGCTTGCATTATCCAAAGACAAAATCAACAAAAAAGGCCATCATCCAATTGAGGCCGTAAAACCCGATGATTGCATTGGCTGCGCTTTCTGTGCAACCATGTGCCCTGACTGCATTATCACGGTGGAAAGGTAAGGTGAATTACAACATGGCAGATAAAGTATTAATGAAAGGAAATGAGGCAATCGCTGAAGCTGCGATTTTGGCCGGTTGCCGTCATTACTTCGGATATCCGATTACCCCTCAGACGGAAATCGCCGCCTATATGGCAAAACGGATGCCTAAAATCGGTGGTACATTCCTACAGGCGGAAAGTGAAATTGCCGCAATTAACATGGTTTACGGCGTTTCCTCTACGGGTAAGCGTGTTATGACGTCTTCCTCTTCCCCAGGAATTTCGCTTAAAGGCGAAGGAATTTCCTATATTGCAGGCGCAGATCTTCCGGCCTTGATCGTCAATGTCCAGCGCGGCGGTCCGGGACTCGGCGGAATCCAGCCCTCCCAGTCCGACTATTTCCAGGCAACTAAGGGCGGCGCACATGGCGACTTCCATATGATCGTTCTTGCACCCAGTTCTGTTCAGGAAATGGCTGATTTAACCGTAAAAGGGTTCGATTTGGCTGATGCTTACCGTACTCCGGTTATGATTCTCGCCGATGGTACAATGGGACAGATGATGGAGCCAGTCAGCCTGGATTATACTCCTAAAGCACCGGTTGAGAAGCCCTGGGCTACCACCGGTACGCAAATGCAGCGCGAACATAATATCGTCAATTCCCTTTTCCTCGCTCCAGACGAGCTGGAAGATATGAATATGAAGCGTTTCCAGCGCTATGCCGCCATTGAGAAAAACGAGACGCTGTATGAAGAATATCGGATGGAGGATGCGGATATCTGCATTGTCGCATTTGGCATCGCTGCGCGCGTATCCAAAAATGCAATCAATGAAGCCCGTGCACGCGGTATTCGTGCCGGTATGATCCGTCCGATTACACTATGGCCATTCCCGACTGCGCCCATTTCTGCGGCAACGCAGCATGTACATAGTTTTATTTCTGTTGAACTGTCCATGGGACAGATGATCGAAGATGTCCGTCTGGCTGTCGAGGGACGTGCACCGGTTACGTTGTGCAATCGTACCGGCGGTATGATTCCCTCCCCGGAGCAGGTGCTCCAGGCAATCCAGACTGCTGCTGAAAATGGAGGTGCAAAATAATGGTTGTCTTTGAAAAACCAAAATCTTTAACCGATGTTTCCATGCATTACTGCCCCGGTTGTACGCATGGCATTATCCACCGCTTAGTCGCCGAAGTGATCGACGAGCTTGGAATCGAAGGCAAGACCATCGGCATTGCGCCGGTTGGGTGCTCTGTACTTGCTTATAATTATTTCCGCTGTGATATGATTGAAGCGGCGCATGGCCGTGCCCCGGCTGTCGCTACAGGCGTCAAACGCTCCCTCCCGGAGAATATTGTCTTTACTTATCAGGGTGACGGCGACTTGGCTTCTATCGGCACCGCAGAAACCGTCCATGCCGCAGCCAGAAACGAAAATATTACCATTATTTTTATCAATAATGCAATTTACGGCATGACCGGTGGCCAGATGGCGCCGACATCCCTACCGGGTCAGGTTACCCAAACCTCTCCGTACGGCCGCGATGTTACTCAATGCGGATATCCGGTCAAAGTCTGTGAAATGCTCTCACAACTTGACGGGCCGGAATATCTGGAACGTGTTACGGTTAATAATGTGAAAAATATTCGTAATGCTAAACGCGCTATTAAAAAAGCGTTTCAAAACCAGGTAGAAGGCAAAGGATTTTCTCTGGTTGAAGTGCTCTCTTCCTGCCCAACTAACTGGGGCATGACGCCGCAAAAGGCTTTGGAATGGATTGATGAAAAAATGATTCCCTATTATCCGCTGGGCGTTTACAAGGATCGCTCTGCAAATAAGGAGGCAAAGGCATGAGTACGACACAGATCTTAATTGCAGGTTTCGGCGGCCAGGGTATTCTGTTTGCAGGAAAGTTTCTCGCATATAAAGGTATGCTCGATGGGAAAAATGTAAGCTGGTTGCCTTCCTACGGCCCGGAAATGCGCGGCGGTACGGCAAGCTGCAGCGTGATTTTGAGCGATACGGCAGTTGGCTCCCCCATCGTTTCCAACCCGGATGTGTTGATTGCCATGAATCTGCCGTCTCTGGATCGGTATGAAGACAGCGTTGTGCCGGGCGGTACGATTTATGTTGATTCTACGTTAATTGAACGCAAAGTCCGCCGTACCGATGTTACCGTTCATTACATCCCTGCTACCCGTCTTGCCTCTGACAACAACACCCCTACGCTTGCCAACATGATTATTGTCGGAAAACTATTAAGCGTTATGCAGGATTTCGGAACGGACAGCGTAAACGCTGCACTGAAAAAGGTTGTATCTGCCCGGCATGCGGATATGCTGGATATTAACCTCGGTGCAATGAAGCTGGGTGCCGAAAACTAATCTGCCTTGAAAAAACAAGTATCCTGTCGATAAAGATGCTTGACAAATGAAAAATAGCATGGTATAATTGCTCCTGCAATTGAATTGTGACCATAAATGCGTTGAAGGAATTAATCTTTGTTGTATGCGCGCAGAGAGCCGGTGGTTGGTGCAAACCGGTGCGATAAGACAAAGAAGTCTCATTCCGGAGCAGAGCTTCTGAACCCAAAGAAGTAAGAAGCTACGGTATGCCCCGTTATCATGGCAGGGAATTTGATGGAATTCCAGATGAGGTGATCTTTATGTCAAAGGCATAAGGATAATCAGGGTGGTACCGCGAAGTTTTTCGTCCCTGAGATAGCAAATGCTATCTCAGGGATTTTTTCTTAGAATCTATATTTCGGAGGATCAGCTAAATCATGAAAAAAATCCAGATTTCTGACATGACACTTTGTGTACGCAACGCAAACCTCAGTTTTAAAGAAAAAATTGAAATTGCGCGGCAATTGGAAAATTTACACGCAGATTGTATTGAAATCCCGGCAATTGAAAATGTGCGGGTCGATACATTATTTGTACGAACGATATCTGCTTTTGTAAAAAACAGTGTGCTTTGCGTCGCCGCGGGTATGCAGCCGGAAAGCGTAGAAGCCGCCGCGAATGCACTGAGCGCCGCCGCAAAAGCAAGGATCCAGATAAAACTGCCTGTTTCCACCGTTGGAATGGAGTATAACTGCCATCTTAAACCTCCTGCAATGTTGGAGTTGATCGATACGCTGGTGCGAAGCGCCCATGACCGATGTGCAGATGTAGAATTTTGTGCACTTGACGCTACACGTGCCGAGCCGGAATTCCTGGATCAAGCCATTGCAGCCGCTATTTCCGCAGGCGCAAAGGCTATCACGATTTCTGATAATGCAGCGGAAATGCTGCCTGATGCTTTTGCTGCTTTTACTGCCAACGTTGCGCAGCGCATCCCTGCACGGGATACGATCCGCTTTGGCGTAGCCTGTGAAGACAAAAACGGAATGGCTGCCGCCTGTTCCGTTCTCGCTGCAAAGGCCGGAGCAGATGTGATTAAAACTGCTGTCGGCGGGGATATGGCTTCTTTTGAAACAGTTGCCGGCATCTTCAAAAATTGCGGGGAGAAAAACGGGATCGCAAGTGACGTGAAATATTATGAGCTGAACCGTGGTGCCCGCCAGATCGCATGGATTTTAGGGGTCTCCCAAAATGAACCTACCACTTTTGTCTCTTTGGATGCGCTGGATCACGTTGGGTTGGATAAAGAGGATGATCCGGCAGTTGTAATTGATGCCGTTCGCAAGCTTGGTTATGATCTGTCTGATGAAGATTACGGAAAAGTCTTTGAGGAATTCCGCCGTGTCGCGGAAAAGAAAACCGTTACCGCTCGTGAATTGGACGCCATTGTCGCCAGTGTTGCGCTTCAGGTACCGCCTACGTACAAGCTCGTCAGTTATGTAATCAACAACGGGAATATCATTACTGCTTCTGCCCAAATCAAGCTGCAAAAGGACGATGGGGAGCTTGAGGGGATCGGCATGGGAGACGGTCCCATCGATGCCTCTTTCCGCACGATCGAGCAAATTGTTGGCCATCACTATGAGTTGGACGATTTCCAGATCCAAGCGGTAACGGAAGGCCGGGAAGCAATGGGATCAGCCCTCGTCCGCCTGCGCAGCAATGGAAAGCTGTATTCCGGAAACGGGATTTCCACCGACATCATCGGCGCGAGCATACGCGCCTATCTCAATGCGCTCAACAAAATTGTCTATGAGGAGGCGTAAGCATGAAACTTTCTTTTTCTACCAAGGGCTGGCATGGTCGCAGTTTTGATGACTTTTGTGATATTGCTACAGAGCTGCATTTCGACGGCATTGAATTACACAATATTTATAACCGTCTCTTTGCGGAAAAAGACGGTGCATTCCACTCCTATCTTGCCCACGTCACACTTCGGAAGCTTTATGAAAAAAAGCTGGAACTGCCCTGTATCGACGCCATCTGCAATCCTGCCGATGGAAAAACAGAAGAAAATCTTTCGGAAATTACAGAGTGTCTGAAAATTGCACACAATCTTCATATTCCCTATCTTCGCATCCGTGCGCGCGGAGATGGTGAATCCGCTATTGCGTCCGTTGTTGCGTGCCTGCGTCAGGCGATTCCTCTTGCTGAAGCGGAAGGTGCTGCGCTGCTTTTGGAAACTTCCGGGACCTTCTGCCATACCAAACGTCTACGCGAAGTACTCGACAGCTTTGCCTGTGACAGTCTCGCTGTACTCTGGGATATGTATTCTCCTTATTTTGCCGGGGGTGAAAATCCGGAAGAGACGATTACCAACCTCGGCGCTTACGTCAAGCATGTTCATATCAAAGACGCTGACCGGAAAACCGGTGCCTTCTGCCTCATTGGGGAGGGCGATATGCCAATTGGCGAAATGATGCTCGGTCTTCGCTCCATCAACTATGACGGTTATATTTCTTTGGAATGGGATCCGAACTGGTGCCCGGAATTGACCGATATTGACGTCATTTTCTCTCATTTTGTCAACTATATGAGCCAGTACAGCGATCCTGCCCGTGCAGTCCCCGCTTTATACTGGAACCAGACACATACCGGTCAATTTGTCTGGAAAAAGGACCTTTTGATCGACGCAACCTTTTCTCAGGTCCTTGACCGCATGGTTCGGGAATTCCCCGATCAATACGCCTTTAAGTATACCACGCTCGATTATACGCGCACATATTCTGAATTCCGCGACGATGTAGACGAATTTGCACGCGTATTGGTTGCGCATGGAGTGAAGGCAGGCAGCCATGTGGCCGTATGGGCAACGAATGTCCCGCAATGGTATATCACCTTCTGGGCAACGGTAAAAATCGGCGCTGTCCTGGTGACAATGAATACCGCTTATAAAATCCATGAAGTAGAATATCTGCTTAAACAGTCCGATACCCATACGCTGGTTATGATTGAAGGATATCGCGACTCCAATTATTCTGAGATTATCGCCGAGCTGTGCCCGGAACTGGAAAATAAAAAACCGGAAGAACCTCTCCACAGCCGCCGTCTCCCCTTTTTGCGTAACGTCATCACAGTTGGATTCCGGCAGAAAGGCTGCCAGACCTGGGAAGAAGCATTACGTGAGGCAGATCGTGTTCCCAAAGAAGAAATCTACCGGATGGCGGCACTTGTCGACAAAGACGATGTATGCAATATGCAGTATACTTCCGGTACAACCGGGTTCCCCAAAGGCGTAATGCTGACGCACTACAACGTAGTCAATAACGGCAAATACATTGGCGATCATATGGACCTGTCCACTGCCGACCGCATGATGATCCAAGTCCCTATGTTCCACTGTTTCGGCATGGTGCTGTCCATGACTGCATCCATGACACACGGCACGACGATGTGCCCGCTGCCTTATTTCTCTCCCAAACCCGCACTGGCTTGCATCAATCAGGAGCATATCACTACATTTAACGGTGTTCCCACGATGTTTATTGCAATGATGCAGCATCCTGATTTCGCCAAAACAGACTTCAGCTATATCCGTACCGGCATTATGGCAGGCTCCAACTGCCCCGCAGAACTGATGCGTAAAGCTACAGACGTTATGAATATGAAACAGATTGTCAGCGTTTACGGGCAGACAGAAGCAAGTCCGGGCTGCACGATGTCCAGTTTTGATGATCCGCTGGATGTCCGTACCGATACGGTCGGCAGCAACTTTGCAAATGTTGAATGCCGTGTTGTTGATCCGGAAACCGGAGAAGAATGCCCGGTAGGCGTTAACGGGGAATTTGTTGCGCGCGGATATAATATTATGAAAGGGTATTATAAAATGCCTGGTGCTACCGCGTCTACTATTGATGCGGATGGCTGGCTGCACACGGGCGACCTCGCTGCACGAGATGAAAATGGAAATTACCGAATTACCGGACGGCTCAAAGATATGATCATTCGCGGCGGTGAAAATATCTATCCGAAAGAAATTGAAGAATTCATTTATACCCATCCGAAAGTTAAGGACGTACAGGTTATCGGCGTGCCGGACGAGCAATATGGTGAGGAAATTATGGCCTGTATTATCTTAAAAGATGGCGAAACAATGTCAGCTGATGAGATGAAGGATTATGTAAAGTCCCATATGGCTCGTCACAAAGTCCCGAAATATATCGATTTTGTTGCAGAATTCCCGATGAATGCGGCAGGGAAAATTTTGAAATACAAAATGCGTGAAGAAGCTGCGCAAAAATATGGCACGGGAAAGAAGTAAGAAAAAGCATGAGAAATGAATTTTCAATTATTGACGCGCATTGCCATATCTATCCGGAAAAAATCGCTGCAAAAGCGGTCGCTGGTACGGATCAGTTTTATGCCGGACATTGCAAGCCATCTGCAGGGTCTGGTACGGTTTCAGATCTCCTGGCCCGTGGCACATTCGCTGGTGTTGACCACTTTATCGTCCAATCCGTAGCAACAACGCCAAAGCAAGTAAAAAGCATTAATGAATTTATTGCTTCTGAAGTAAAAAAACATCCGGATCGCTTGACAGGGCTAGGTACCCTTCACCCGGACAGCGAAGATATCGAAGGCGATATTGAACACTTAATTGCATTAGGGCTCAAAGGTGTCAAGCTGCACCCCGATATTCAGGCATTTAAAATTGACGATTATCGCTGCTTGAAAATATATGAGTTGTGCGAAGGCCGCTTACCGATTTTAATGCATACCGGTGACTATCGCTATGATTACTCAAACCCGAACCGTTTGATCCCTATCCTTAAAATTTATAAGGATTTGATTATCATTGGTGCGCATATGGGTGGCTGGTCAATTTGGGAAGAAGCAAGCCGCGAACTTTATCATTATGAAAACCTTTATGTCGACTGTTCTTCCAGTTTTTATCAGCTTCAGCCGCAAACTGCAACTGAGATTATGCGCCGCTACGGTACCCATCGTGTACTCTTCGGTACAGATTATCCAATGTGGGACATTCAAACCGAACTTGATTACTTTTTTGCACTTAAATTTAATGAGCAGGAACAGCGTTCTATGCTCAGCAAAAATGCCGCGCAATTGTTTTCCATCCCTGTATAACCACCTAAAAATCCCCTGGATGCATTTTCTTCCATCCAGGGGATTTTTTTACTCAATTTTGTGTGTCTGAAAACAATAGCGTATCTATGCTTTTGTCCAGCACTTTTGATAAGACAACCAGCTCAATATCGGTTACAAACCGTTTCCCGCATTCAATTCTCTGAATCGCATTCTTATCCATATCCAATCCGGAAATCTGCAAACGATCTGCCAATTCCCGTTGGGATATATGGAGTCGCTTTCTAAAAACAGCTACATTCTTCCCACAAAGATTATTCAAGCCATCACTGGATTTATTGATAAACATACCGCTCTCCTTTGACATTTAGTGCTTGTCAACAAGAAAAGTATATGGTATAATACAATCAAATATGACATTTAGTAAATGTCATGCAACAATTGCTTTGCACACAAATTCTCTACTTTTTCTATGGAAAGCGATTCTGGTATGTGTTGTTTTTGGGTCATCGTCATGATGTTCATACGCTATATTTCCAAATGCCTGCAATAATTGACTCGGAAAGACATGTTTTCCGCTCTCCTTTTCTGTTCGGTTCAGAATCTTTAAGCATCTTTTGCTGGCAAATGTCAGGAAATAAATCTATGGCATTTTCGAATAAATCTTTTTTTAGCAGCCAAAACACAACCGTGTCGCAAAAACAAAAAAATGGACAGGTTTTCTTACCTGTCCATTTTCGATTGCGTATCACGAACGCAGTTTACTTAATCTCAAGACGCAGCGGATTGACTTTCACGCCGGGACCCATGGTGGATGCAACTACGCAAGAACGAACATACTGGCCTTTTGCTGCTGCAGGTCTTGCACGCAGAACCGCACCAACCAATGCATTGAAGTTCTCTTGGAGCTTTTCAGCACCAAAGGACACTTTTCCAATCGGGCAATGAATAATATTTGCACGGTCAAGACGATATTCAATCTTACCGGCTTTTGCTTCAGTAACTGCACGACCCACATCCGGTGTAACCGTACCAGCCTTCGGGTTCGGCATCAGGCCCTTCGGACCAAGCACACGACCCAGACGGCCGACAACGCCCATCATATCCGGGGAAGCAATTACGACATCAAAATCAAACCAGTTTTCCTTGGTAATACGTTCAACCAGATCGGTATCTCCGACATATTCTGCACCAGCAGCACGCGCAGCTTCTGCACGATCACCCTTGGCAAAAACCAGGACTCGCACAGACTTACCAGTACCATTAGGCAGAACAATAGCGCCGCGAACCTGCTGATCTGCATGACGAGAGTCAACACCGAGCTTCAGATGGCACTCAACCGTTTCATCAAATTTCGCCTTGGCAACTTTTACCACGGTGTCAAGGGCTTCGCTGGGGTCATAAAGACGAAGCTTATCAATCTGCTTCGCACTTTCTATATAATTCTTTCCTCTATGCACTTTGAAATCCTCCTAGTATGTGGTTATTCGGGCGAATACTTAAGTATTCCTATCCTCCCACTTTAAGACGAAGCGCTTACTCTTCGACTAAAATGCCCATACTGCGGGCCGTGCCTGCAATCATACTCATGGCAGCTTCTACACTTGCTGCATTTAAATCAGGCATCTTCTGTTCTGCGATTTTACGGCAATCTGCCTTTGAAAGGGTTGCAACCTTGGTCTTATTCGGTTCACCGGAACCGCTTTCGATACCGCAGGCTTTTTTGATCAGCACGGGCGCCGGCGGAGTTTTCGTTATGAAGCTGAAAGAACGGTCGGCGTATATCGTAATGATAACGGGGATGATCAGACCGATATCATTTTTAGTGCGCTCATTAAATTCTTTGGTGAATCCCATAATATTGATGCCGTGCGGGCCCAATGCGGAGCCTACAGGCGGAGCGGGCGTTGCCTTACCTGCCGGGATCTGTAATTTTACGTAACCTATTACCTTCTGTGCCACCTTATGGTGCACCTCCCTATATGAAAAATGTGGTTCAAATTGCGGACGTAAATCCACGTCCTCCCACGTCTGCGTGGAAACAATTTCAATTTACAGAAAAAAGTCAGTCATAGACGACCGTTACCTGATCCAGTTCCAATTCAACCGGTGTTTCTCGTCCAAACATGGAAACAACTACACGAACTTGATTTTCCTTTTCATTTATAGCATCAACAACACCTGTAAAGTTAGCAATCGGACCGGAAACAACCCGCACACGATCCCCTACTTTATAGGATAAGCTAATGCGTGTGTCTTTCTCCTGACGATCAATTCCCAACGCCGCAACTTCACTTTCGGTCAATGCTACAGGCTTTGACCCCGGACCTACAAACCCCGTCACGCCGCGCGTATTGCGCACAACATGCCAACTATCGTCCGTCATGATCATTTTTACAAGCACATATCCGGGAAAAATCTTACGTTCGACTTCTTTCTGTGTATTCTCGTGCACTTCCAGGACCTTTTCCGTCGGAATTGCCACCTCATGGATCAGATCTTGAAGCTTTCTGTTTTCGATTGTCTTCTCAATCGTAGCGGCCACTTTATTTTCATAGCCGGAATAGGTATGCACGACATACCATTTTGCTGTTTCAGCCATATCCCAGCTCCGATTAATAGCCAGTGACAAGCTTGAGTATCGACTCAAGAATCAACTGCTCGAAGACAAAATCCAAAAGCGCGATGCACAGTCCAAGTACCAGCATAACGACCAGTACAACGCAGGTCTTTTTTACCAGCTGTTGGCGGGTCGGCCAGACAATCTTTTTAAACTCGCTGCGCAGCTCACGCCACCACTTAGAAATGCGGGCGGCACGCTCACGTGCGCTCACTTTCTTTTTTGCCGCTCGGGCAGCTTTCTCTGCACGGGCAGCTTCGCGGTCATTTGCGCTTGTCGGAGCAGTCTCTACGCCTTTTTCAATGTACTTTTTGAATAAAGCCATCTTCCCCGCTCCTTATTTGCTTTCTCTGTGAACTGTACGCTTTCTGCAAAAACGGCAATATTTGTTCATCTCAAGACGATCCGGATCGTTTTTCTTGTTTTTGAACGTGTTGTAATTGCGCTGTTTGCAGTCTGAGCATGCCAGAGTGATCTTCGTACGCATTTTATACGGCACCTCCTGTTATATTAGCCTCCCTGAGCGGGCAAAAAGAAAAACATACACCCGGACAGGTAGAGTTATTCTATCACAAATGATCTTTTTAGTCAAGCTATTTTCCGGCTTTCTCTTACTTTTTTCACTTCTTCCGCAATTTTTTAGCAATTGTTTCTTACATTTCCTATTATAGTATAACGCACGGTTTGGCGCACATCAGCCCATTCCTTTTTGAAAGCCAGGGTCCTCTTGTACCCAACTATTTTTCTATATATTTCCCTTTTCAGATTTATCTTCTTCTGCGCCGACGAGGATGCTTTTTACGCCAGGAAT
>CALWJF010000082.1 GCA_944380935.1 uncultured Clostridia bacterium | reverse complement strand
TGCATCATTAAACCCACGTAGCAATGGTTCATAAGCATCCAGCGTCCGATGCCGAAAAACGCCAAACATCTTTTTCTCCAATGGATATTTGGGAATCCCATACTTGTAATATAACGCAGCCTGTGCTGCCCAACAAATATTAAAGGTTGAATGTACATTTCCCTTTGCCCATTCGTAGATATTACATAATTCATCCCAATAATCAACCTGCTCAAAGGGAAGGTGTTCCACTGGCGCACCGGTTACAATCATACCGTCATATCGGTTTCCTCGAATCTCATCAAGCGTTTTATAAAAATATTCCAGATGCTGCTGTGTAGTATTCCTGGCGATATGGCTTGCCGTTTTCAACAGATCCACTTCAATTTGTAACGGCGTATTTGAAAGTCTACGTAAAAGCTGCGTTTCTGTTTCAATTTTGGTAGGCATCAAATTTAAAATTACAATTTTCAGTGGCCGAATATCCTGAGTTTGCGCACGTCCCTGGGTCATCACAAAAATATTTTCACTTTCCAATATAGCGGCAGCTGGCAGTGCGTCCGGAATTTTAATGGGCATAAACTTCAATTGTCTCCTTTGCTTTCAGGGTCATATGTCGATTGCCCTGCACACAGATAGGGAATTTCAACCTGTGTCAGGTTATCAAACAGACAATAGTGATTATAACAAAAATCCGATATAAATACAAGTGTTCTTCACTCTCGACTGGAAATGCTTTACAAGGCTTAAAAAATGGGTATACTAAGCTATATTCTTTAAATTGTGGAGGAAAAATGAACCGTTTCTTTGGATTTGCACGCAAATATATTCGGAATGTCGATAAGCCTCTGCTTATTTTCTGTCTCTTAGCCTCAATTTACGGGCTGGTCTTGATTTATAGTGCTACTTTCAGTTATAATACAGTATCTTATGTTCGCACACAGGCTTTCGCGATTGCATTGGGCATTCTTGTCTTTTTTATAGCAAATATGATCGATTATGAGGATATCGCGCGTTTTTGGCCTGTATTCCTTACGTTAAATTTGTCATTTTTAGCAACGCTTTATTTCTGGGGAGTCGGCGATTCAAACCGCAGCTGGCTTCGGTTCGCCGGCATCGGGATCCAGCCTGCCGAGCTGGGAAAAGTTGTATTTATCCTTACATTTGCCCGGCACCTCGCTCTGGCTAAGCAAAATGGTATGCGTATACGTGATGTATTAGGCCTTTTGGCGCACGCAGGTGTGACAATCGCTTTTGTTATCTTTTTTTCCCGCGACGATGGTATGAGTCTTGCTTATGGCGCAATTGCGCTTGCCATGTCCTTTTTCGCAGGTGTTGGAATTGTATATTTTCTAGCTGGAGCAACAGCGCTCGGTATTGCATTACCGTATATATGGAATATACTGATGGATGATTATCAACGTGCCCGCATCCTCGCTGTTTTTGATCCGGAAGCTTATCCAGACGCCTCTTATCAGGCCATGCATAGTCGTATGGCAATCCGCTCCGGTGGTTTATTGGGAGAAGGATTTTTGTCAGGTACGCAGACCCAATACAGTCTTATCCCTACCAAACATACGGATTCCATCTTTCCGGTTGCCGCTGAAGAATTCGGCTTATTTGGTGCAGCTTTCATTCTTATCCTGCTTCTATTGATCCTTGTTTGCATTGTACGTACAGCGATACGAGCGCAGACAGATACGTCTGCGCTGATTTGCATCGGAATTGCTGCTATGCTGGCATTTCAGACCATCCTGAATCTGGGAATGAATTTGGGGATTTTCCCAATTGTCGGTTTGACGCTCCCCTTTTTCAGCTATGGAGGCTCCAGCATCCTGACTATGTTTACCGCAGCAGGCATGGTCAGCGGCATACGCCGGCAAATACAGACGGATAACTTACATTTTGCATATTACATCAGGAGGTATCCATGAAAAAGATATATGTTATCGCCGATTTTTCACAGGAAAATCAAAAAACCATTCGTGCGGCAGCGGCAAATGCACAGCTTACATTTCTCCCTGCTTGCGAACTTACGCCAGCAAATATAGCGGACGTCGACGCTGTTGTCGGCCCTTTGCCCAAGGCTTTGATTCCGCAAGCAAAAAAACTGGAATACTTGCAGTTATGCTCTGCCGGAGCGGACGCCTATCTCACACCCGGGCTCCTTCCGGAAGATATACTCCTATGCAATGCAACCGGTGCTTATGGCCACGCAGTCAGCGAACATCTCTTTGCAGGCATTTTAGCTGTTACAAAGAAATTGCACCTTTATCGGGATGCACAACACCGCCACGCCTGGGAATCCCTGGGAAGCGTACCTTCCATAGCTGGTATGAAAGCAATAATTATCGGACCAGGCGACATCGGCGGCCGGCTGGCACGTCTTTTACGCGCCGTTGGCGTATATATCGTATGTGTGCGACGTACTGTAGCGGAAAAGCCGGATTTTGCCGATGAAGTATATACTTCCGAATCGCTTAACGACATTCTCCCCTGCGCTGATATCATTGCCATGGCGGTTCCGGGATCTGCTTCAACCTATCATATGATCTCCTCTGCACAGTTTGCCGTAATGAAACGCGGTGTAATTTTGGCTAATGCCGGGCGTGGCAACGCGATTGATCCAGACGCACTCTGTCAGGCAGTTGATTCCGGGATTATCGGCGCCGCTTTTCTTGATGTTACTGAGCCGGAACCGCTTCCGAAAAACCATCCGCTTTGGGATAAACAATCCGTTTTCATTACTCCGCATATTTCAGGGGGGTATCATATGCCACAAACACGTGATACACTCGCAGCTATCGTTGCTGAAAACTTACATCGCTATCTCACAGGACAAACCTTGATCAATATCGTCGACCGCAAAACCGGCTATCGCAGCAATTAATTCCATTTACATAAAAATGCTTTTTCGTTATTTCAGATAAACGCCAAGATCTGCAAAAATAAAAGCTGTTTCCTGCATGCTCCATCTATTATGCAAGGATTTATAGCCTATAAATTGCTGAAAATGCAAGTGTATTGTGTGTTTTTGTCTTTTGTTCTATTCAGTTTAGGGATATTTATCACATATTGCCGTGGATTTTCAGTTATATTTATGCTATACTCCGTTTATGCAAGAAAGGTGGTACAAATGGAAAACTTACAAATTTCAGCTAGTGTCGTCCTTCCTATGCTCATTATGATGCTTGTCGGCTATATTTCCCGTTACACAGGCATTGTCAGCGAGGACACACTACGCAAAGTCAACAAACTATTATTTAGTGTTTTTCTTCCGTTTCTGGTTTTTCGAAACGTTTATACCAGCGATATCCGTTCCGCATTCAGTCTCAAACTTTTGATTTTTTCAATCTGTTTGATTTTAGGAATGTATGTCGTGATCTTTTTTGCAGTTCGAGCGCTGGAAAAAAGCAATCCCAAACGTGCTTCTTTAATTCAGGCAATTTTCCGCAGTAATTTTATTATTTTCGGTATTCCTGTAGTCTCTACGCTATATGGAGAGGAAAGTACTGGCGTCGCAGCCATTTTAATCGCTGTAATTATTCCTTTATATAATGTCCTGGCTGTTGTCACCTTTGAAATACATCGTGGTGGAAAACCAGATTTTAAGAAAATCTTGGTCGGCATCATCACAAACCCATTAATCATTGCCTCTCTTTTTGGTGCTGTTGTCCTGCTGTCCGGTTTTCAAATGCCTGCAATTCTCGATGAGGCTATTTCCAGTATCGGTCAGATTGCAACACCGTTGGCTTTTGTTATCCTGGGTGGCTTATTTAACTTCGATTCCATTCGTGGCGGCATCCGCCAAATTACTATCGGACTATTAGGGCGTCTGATTGTTTTTCCGTTGATCGGTCTAACGATTGCTGTTTTACTTGGCTTTACGGGTCCGGAACTTACCGTTATTATGATTATGTGCGGTTCGCCACCTGCAGTCAGTTCATTTACCATGGCGCAGCAAATGGATGGAGATGGTGAACTGGCCGGAAGTCTGGTTATTTTAGGCTCTATTTTCTCCATATTTACAATTTTTGTCACCACTTTCATTTTAAAATCCATTGGTTGTTTATAAATTCTTTCTTCCTAACATTCCCGACAAAAAAACCGGGGATGTTAGGTCTGTTTTTGTCAATTAATTGCCTATTTTCAAAAATCCGCTTAAATATTTTATATTTTGAAAATTGATTTTGATTACATAAATATTGTACTTTTTCGTAAATTATTTATATAAATATTGAAATTTGAACACCTATCTTCTATAATAGTAAAGGTGTATTGTATCAACAGAATCATGAGTTAGAATTGAGGGAAGAAATTTGTACCGTATCGTTGATAAAAAAGCGCTCAATCCTACCGTCACTATGATGGAGATTGAAGCTCCGCTGGTAGCGCATAAAGCACAGGCCGGGCAGTTTATCATTCTGCGCGTTGATGCTGATGGAGAACGTATTCCCCTGACCATTGCCGGGTACGACCGTGCACAGGGCACCGTTCGCATTATTTTTCAAATTGTGGGCGCAACAACAGAAAAGCTTAATCATAAAAACAAGGACGAGTATATTGCAGATTTTGTCGGTCCGCTTGGCCGTCCAACCAAACTGGATGGCTTGAAAAAAGTCTGTATTGTCGGCGGTGGTGTTGGTTGTGCTATAGCGCTTCCAATTGCGCAGGCGTTGCATGCCCAAGGATGTGAAGTCCATACCATAATCGGATTCCGCAATCGGGATCTTTTGATTCTTGAAGATGAATTTGCCGCCTGTTCTGACCATCTGACGATTATGACCGATGATGGATCTTATGGAGAAAAGGGCGTCGTTACCGTACCGCTAAAAGCAGCAATTGAAGCCGGAGAATCTTATGATGAAGTCATTGCAATTGGTCCGCTGATCATGATGAAATTTGTTGTAGCGACAACCCGGCCTTTTGGTGTTAAAACTACTGTATCCATGAATCCAATCATGATTGATGGCACTGGAATGTGCGGTGGTTGCCGCTTGACCGTCGGCGGGCAGACAAAGTTTGCCTGCGTAGACGGCCCGGATTTCGATGGTTTCGAAGTTGATTTTGACGAGGCCATGCGCCGCGGCACAATGTATCGTGATTTTGAACGTCATGCGTACGAGGAAACCTGTAATTTATTCGCAAAGGAGGCAAATTGATCATGGCTTCCAAACCCAATATGAGTAACAAAAAAAACTTAATGCCCACCCAAGATCCTGCTGTCCGCGCTCATAATTTCCAAGAAGTTGCACTCGGCTATGATGAAGCAGCAGCGCTTGATGAAGCAGCGCGTTGTTTAAATTGTAAAAATATGCCTTGTGTAGCCGGATGCCCTGTTGGCATTCATATTCCGGCTTTTATTGCACGCATCCGTGAGTTGGATTTTGAAGGTGCTTATCAGGTCATCACCGAGGCTTCCAGTCTCCCGGCCGTTTGTGGGCGCGTCTGTCCGCAAGAGTCTCAGTGTGAAGCGCGTTGTGTGCGTGGAATCAAGGGAGAACCAGTTGGAATTGGCAGATTGGAGCGTTTTGTAGCAGATTGGCATAATGCGCATATTGAATCCGCACCTGAAAAGCCTGCATTTAACGGTCATCGTGTCGCAGTGATCGGTTCCGGTCCTTCAGGCTTAACATGTGCCGGCGATTTGGCAAAGAAAGGCTACGCTGTTACCGTTTTTGAAGCGCTTCACATAGCTGGTGGCGTACTTGTTTATGGAATCCCAGAGTTTCGTCTTCCGAAAGCAATTGTACAAAAGGAAGTCGATACGCTTAAAGCGCTTGGCGTAGATATTCAGACGAATGTTGTTATCGGCAAAACACTGACAGTTGACGAGTTATTTGCAGACGGATATGAAGCAGTCTTTATCGGCTCAGGTGCAGGCTTGCCCAATTTCATGAATATTCCAGGCGAAAGTCTCATGGGCGTTTACTCCGCAAACGAATTCTTAACCCGCAACAATTTAATGAAAGCCTATCGGGAAGGCTGTGATACACCGGTTATGCATGCCAAGAAAACCGTAGTTGTTGGCGGCGGAAATGTGGCAATGGATGCAGCCCGCACAGCCAAACGTCTCGGTGCAGAGGTGACTATTGTCTATCGTCGTACAGAAAAGGAACTTCCCGCACGCGCTGAAGAAGTAGAGCATGCCCGTGAAGAAGGCATTCATTTCCAAATGCTAACCAATCCTTTGGAGATTGAAGGAAAAGATGGCTGGGTGCACGCAATCCGTTGCCAGCGTATGCGTCTGTCCGAACCGGATGCTTCCGGTCGTGCGCGTCCTGTTCCGATTGAAGGCAGCGAAGTAACAATCGAAGCCGACTGTGTAATCATGGCTATTGGTACCTCCCCCAATCCATTGATTAAATCTACAACGGAGGGCCTTGAAGTGAATCGCCGCGGTGGTATTATTGTCGAAGAAGCAACCGGAGCTACAACAAAAGCTGGCGTATATGCTGGCGGAGATGCGGTTACGGGAGCAGCAACCGTTATTTTGGCTATGGGCGCTGGAAAGACCGCTGCTCAGGCAATTGATGCAAAACTTTCTGAAAAGAAAGCATAATATGAATTATAGAGTTACATATCATTTTTAACTCATAATAATTATTTTTTAAAGAAAGGGCATGACATACGTCATGCCCTTTCTTTTTATATAAAATTATGAGACTCCAGAGTCAACAACGGTATAAAAATAAATGAACCCATTTGAAAACCAAATACCGCTGTTTCTGTCCTTGGGCATACACAGCGAAATTAAGACGCAAAATTTGATACAAAGCGCAGCGGCCTGATAAAAGGGGTGTCGCAGGGGTCAAAGGGGTGTCGGTGTCATTAGGGGTGTCGGTTTTCAGGAACCGGCGCTGTTTTTATATTGACACCCACCGTATAATGGAGGTGCAAGAATGCCCACGATTTCCAAAAAACAATACGATGACTACAAGCAGCTCTGCAAGGAACGGGACGAAGGGCGAATCCTTACCCCGGATGGGTTGCGCTTCATCTGTGAGGCATACAACTATGACCCGGAAGCCATCGGCAAGCACATGCTTGAGGTTTTGGTAAAGGTTACTCAAAAGAAAGGTCTGTGACGGATATGACGCCTTCAATCGCTGAACTAAGGAAAGAACTCAAACAATCCATTTCGTCAATGCATCCAGATGTGGCTTTCCTTGAGAAGGGCCACTACACTCTTGACGACATTTTAGACCAGCTGATTTTTGAGATAATTATTGAAGAATACAAGCAGTACGCTGAGCGCCATCCAGTGCAATACTTTCTGGATTTGTATGACGATGAGCATGTTGGAACAAGCCGGAAATACACACGTTCGATTCAATATGCTCAATATTTCAGAGATTATGAAAATGACGCCATTGAGGAAGCACATGGATTCAAGCTCCCTGAATTAGAGGCGCAGGACATGAGCGGGAGTAAAACATTTGAGGGGCATCAATTTACGGAGCATGAGTTTCTCCAATATAAATTTAAGGCGGAATGCGCCCTGTTGACTAAACTCCATGGGAGACAGATAGAAAGCTCGAAGCATGTATCAAATTCCGCATTTAAAGATTTGTTTAATGAGTACTACAACCTAATGGGCGATATTGAACCGCCCGTGAATAATGCCTCAAAAGTCATAAGCCACACTTATACATACTACGCAACTGAAACCTATTTCTTGACAGAGTTTCTCTACCACATCACGCTTGCTGCAGAAAGGGCAGGCTTCAAAAAGGCAATCCCATTAGAACGCATCCGCGAGGTTTGTGTACTAACGCCTGAAATCCCAGCTACAGTTTGGTGTCCGGGAGTATATTATGCGACACTATTTTATATACCCAAATGGGCTGCCTATACCGACGACTTTTTCACGGATTCCGATGAGACTTGGTTGGTAAAGGAGTGCAGCCTGTGGGACAGTATGCAGGTCAAAAGTTTTATTCTCCAGAGGGGCCACGATTATTTAGTAGAGTATATGCATTCTTGTAGTGTCCGGGAAAAAGCAGATTTCATTGTAGAAAAGTATTGGATTTGGGATTGTCGGCCTGAATTTGAATGGACGCCAGAAAGGATACTGTACTATCGAAAACTCCACGCTGAACTCATGAGGGACTTCCCTAAGCCGCATATCAAGTAGCATCCCGTTTTTTGATTATGTGGCGCACCGGCGGGTTTGATATACTCCGGACATCGGGAGAACACAGCGGTTCTCCTCGAAAATCTAAACTTGCTGGAGGTATCCCAAATGAACGAGAACACTGTAGTAGTACGGCACGAATGGATGGACACGGTGCTGGACATCATCCACTTCTTCCTACGGCACTCAAGCATCGAGTACGACGGGGCAAAGCAGACGGCCAGGGTTAAGTACAATGGGCCGAACGGATGGAAGGTCTCGCTTGACACGTCCTTCGACCCCGGCTTTGAGGAGGCTGAGTATCTGGAGGTAGAAGAGAAATGGCACGACTGACAAAGAAGGTGCGCCAGCAACTCCTCGACCAGAACGAGGGTTTTACCCGGAGAACCTACTATGAGGGCCGCAATTCCAGAGAAGAGCGCATCTACACGATTTCAGGTGGCCATCTGCATATAAGAGCCATCGGTAAAACCTCGTGGGCCGACAGCCGGTACGATGATGAATGGGTTGCAAGCGACGAAGAAGCTCACAGGTTCCTGTATGGGCACCAGTATGAAATGAACACGGATGGAATAGGGTAAGCAAAGCTCCCTGCCACCGGAGAAAACCTCCAGCGGCAGGGAGCCGTTTTCGTTTCTGGGGTCAGGCTTTGACTTCCTGCCCGTTTTTGAAGGTGAAGCGGATGTCGTCGGCAGAGTAGACGGTGCCGTAGTCCACCAGCCCGTGCCAGCTTTCCAGCGTAAATTCGGTCAGTTCATCCGGCATGGCTGCAAAGGCTTTCAGGAAATCCTCAATGCTGGCCCGCTGGGTCTGCATCTGATGGATTATGGCTGTGACCGCGTCCAGTCGGGCCTTGGCCTTTTCAAAACGCTCGGTCAGGCCGTCGTAGCGTTTCTGGTGTGCGGTCTGGTCGAGGGCAACGTGGGCATTTTCGTAGATGCACTGCTGAACCATATCGGAGACCACCTGCGTCTCCTGATGGAGGTCTTCCTGCTCCCGTTCCAAGTCGGTGGTGTCAAAGAGCAGGGCCATCATTTCCCGGCCATCCGCGATGACTGTATCCTTGGTGGCCAGCAGCTTATTTGCCGCTGACAGGAAAGCCTGCTGGATGATGTCATCGGTCAGGTGCGGAGTGCTGCAATGCTTGTCGCCGTCGAATTTGTGATTGCACTGCCAGATGACCTTCCGGTACTTGCTGTTGGAGTGCCATACCTTTGAGCCGTACCAGCTGCCGCACTCACCGC
>CALWJF010000081.1 GCA_944380935.1 uncultured Clostridia bacterium | reverse complement strand
ATTCTGATGTTGATGATGTATTGTTGTTGTCTTTTTGGTCGTTGATGCCATCCGGATTATCAGATTGTTCATTCCGGCTGCACCCTGCCGCAAGTGTAAGGATCATTGCAAGCGACAGAAGCAACGCAAAGCTGCGTTTGAATTTGCTGGTCATAATATCTCCTCTTCTTTAGGTTTTTGCTGTTGATACAGCGTTTTAATCTTACCTAACTATTTTTCGTATTTGATGTCTGAATGTTTCAAAAAATGCACAATTTTTTTGGAGAAATTATACTACATACGACGAGAGAAAAAAGCAGAAATACAAGATTTTGATATAAATTGGTTTAAAATAGAAAAAAGGCAGTTTTTTTACTGGGTTGGCTGGTTTTTTTTCGCATTTTTTGAGTGCTTGTACGGGAATACTCCAGACAAACGGCAAAAAGGAGTGAAAAAATGATTGCCTGTATACTCGCCGGCGGCGAAGGCACACGACTGCGGCCGATCAGCTGCCGAAATCCGAAACCGATGACCAGCCTTTTGACGCATCCTGTTCTGGGGCATATGCTGACGCATCTGCGGGCCTGTGGAATCGAAGAAGCTGCGGTAACGCTGCGGCATATGCCGCAGCGCATCCGGGACTATTTTGGAGATGGGGAAGACTGGGGTATTCGCTTGGAATACTTTGAAGAGACGCAGCCGCTCGGGACAGCCGGCGCAGTTGCCAATTGTACGTTCCCGGAAGGGGAGGAAATCCTGGTGGTTTCCGGCGATGCGGTTTGCGATTTTGACTTTCGTGAGGCGTTGGCTTTTCACCGAACGCATGGCGCAGAAGCGACCATTCTGCTCTCGCGGCAGAATGAACCGCTGGAATACGGTATTGTGGAATGTGCTGCGGATGGGCGCGTGGAACGGTTTGTGGAAAAACCCGCATGGGATCGTGTCAGTACGGATACGGTGAACACGGGGATCTATATTCTTTCTCCATCGGTAATCAGACGGATTGCGCGCGGGAAGGCCAGCGATTTTTCGCGGGATATTTTTCCTGAAATGTTGAGACGGGGCGATGGGCTTTATGCCTTTTCCTGTGAAGGATACTGGTGTGATATCGGCGATTGCGGCGCTTATCTGCGCTGTGTGCACGATGCGCTTGCCGGACGGATTCATATTGATCTGCCGCACGCGGAAGATGGGATTTATACGCTTACGGAAATACCCGACGGAGTGGAAGTCTGCCCTCCGGTCTATATCGGACGGGATGTGCGCATTGGACGTGACGCACGTATCGGGCCGTATACAGTATTGGACGATGGCGCCAGCGTCGGACGCGGCGCTGTGATCGAAGGCAGCATCCTAAGAGGTCATGCCGGAGAAAACGTATCCATGGACCAGGCGATTGCCGAACGGGCAAGCCGGATTGATGCCTGGGCGAGCCTTGGAGCAGGTTCGGTTCTGGGCGAAGGCGCCTGTGTCGGCGCGCATACGCAAGTGCGTCCGGGTGTACGGATCTGGCCGGAATGTGATACGGGTTCAGATACGGTGATCCGTTTTAATATAACAGCGGGCAGCCGCCTTCGCCGGCTTCGTTTTTCAAAAGAAGCGGCGTATGAAGGCGCACTGGGGTGCGAGTTTACCCCTGAATTCGGCGCAAGCCTTGGATCTGCGCTGGCAGGCGCCTGCAGTGGAACCGTCGGCTGTGCGTCGGATCAGAGCCCTGTAGCAGAGGCGTTTTTACAGGCGGTCATCAGCGGTATCCGGCTTAGCGGCGAACGTGCGGCGGTGCTTGGCGTGCAATTTGCTGCACAGGCGGCTTTTGCTGCGCAGCAAAGCGGGTATGGTTTGAGTATATATGTCAGCCGGTGTGCGGAAGGTTTGCGGATTCAGTTGTTTTCCGGCGATGGAATGTGTGCGGACGAAACAGTCCGCCGGAAAATTGAGAATCTATTGGCTTCAGGCGATTATCGCCGCGTGGGAGATTCAGAAGTCGGCGCATTGGTTAAAAATGACCGTGCGGCGGAGGGCTATTGTCGAGCCTGCCTGGATTATGGACGTCTGTGCGGACGCAGCTTCTATGCCGGAGAGGGCATGGGCGCGTCGGTGCTTTGTAATATTTTGTGGCTTATGGGCGGAAGAATTCAGGCAGATGCCCAGATTGTCTTCTATCCGTCGGCTGACGGCCTGAGGCTGGAAGCACAGGATGAAAAGGACCGTATGCTGGATGACGCGCATACCCTTGCCTGCGCTTTTTACGCAGCGTGTGCGATGGCGTCCGAAGAAGAAATCGCCTGTCCGGACGACGCGCCGGAAGCGCTGCTGCAAATTGCCGCACATTTGGGTAAACGCCTGATTCGTCCGCAAATATCTGCCCGTGCGCGCGATCTTTTGGCACAGGCGCCATACCTGCATGATGGTGTAATGCGCGCAGCGTTTCTTGCGGCATATCTGGCCAGAGAAAACCTTACGCTTGCGGAACTTGCCGATCTGGTGCCGCATTTTGATTTTTGCACAGAAGAAGTTGCATTGCACGGGGGACGTGCAGCCTTCATGCGTGCTGCACGGCAGGCAGGACTGAGCACAGAAAAGATACGAGGCGGCATACGTTTTGCTCCCAGCAGCCAACGTGAGGCGCTGATGGTTTATGCGGAAAGCAGCTCGATGGAAGCGGCGCGGGAATTGTGCGCAAGCTTTTGTGAACAGGTAAGACGGCTGGATACTGATATAAAACGCCAAAAAATAAAAGATTAAATTTTTTGTGAACTGGGATAATGAACAAAAATTAAGGAAAGTATAAATTCCGCGTGAAAAGCAACGATGCATGTGGTATAATGAGCATGGTCGGAGGACAGGACGGGAGCGCGACCTGCGTCGGAGTTCGGGTTCGTATTCAGACGAACCTGCCGTCGCCGTTGCGAATCCGCCTGTTCTGTTACATACGCAGGCGGCGAGGGACAGGCCGTTTGCTGGTGTTGAAATATACCCGCATGTGGAGAAAAGCCGGACTTGGGCCGGCTTTCCTGTTGTGCACTTTTTACGGGCTTGTGACGCGCTTTCAAAGGGAACATTCTGTTTTTTACGTTTGATGGCAGAAGCAATAGGCGCGTATTGTATAATTTTGAAATTCCCGTAAAACTGCCGGCAGAAAAGATGCAATTAGAAAAAGAAAGGAATTTTATGGCACAAAAAGCACAGAAATTAAAAATTATCCCCTTGGGCGGACTGAATGAAATCGGGAAAAATATTACCGTAATCGAATACGGACAGGATATCCTTGTGATTGACTGCGGCATGGCGTTTCCGGATGAAGAAATGCTGGGGATCGATTCCGTTATCCCGGATGTAACGTATTTGGAAAAAAATGCGGAGCGCGTACGGGCATTTATTATCACCCATGGCCATGAAGACCATATTGGTGCGTTACCTTATGTCCTGCGGCAGATCAACGCTCCGATTTATGGGACGGCGCTGACATTGGGCATTTTGGAAACGCGTCTTGCCGAACATAAGCTGCTGGATAAGGTGAAACTCAATACGGTCCGGCACGGCGATCATGTGCGGCTTGGATGCTTTAATGTGGAATTTATCCGTACCAATCATTCGATGGCGGATTCCGCGGCGTTGGCGATCAATACACCGGTGGGCGCTGTCATTTTTACCAGTGATTT
>CALWJF010000080.1 GCA_944380935.1 uncultured Clostridia bacterium | reverse complement strand
AACAACAATACATCATCCACATCCGAATATGTCTATCAGCCGGAATATACAAATTTCCCGGAAACCCTCAACTGGATTAATTCCATTTCCTACGGCAACGGAGTTTTTATTTTTGTCGGAAATGAAGTCACCGGCGCACGCCGCGACTATTATGATGAAAACTGGAATCTGCTTGGATACGAAGAAATCGATCCGTCTGAAATGAGCGATCCGCAGATGTACTCCAGCGGCGGAAACGCTGTCCTTTATGATTCTGTCGCTGTCCCGGAAACCGAGCCGGCAGACACCGAAGAAACGACTGAGACAACAACAGACAACGGGCAGAAATATTGTGAAGCGCTGGATCTTTATTATACATATTCCTCTGAATATGAAGTCTACGGCGAGGTCCTGTACAAGATGAACGCTGATGGCAGCGCTGCGGAGAAACTTCCCGATTATACCAAACCATCCGCTCCGGAAGGCGTACAGGGCGATGTGTATATGCAAAACATGACTGTGGATTCCGAAGGCAATATTTGGGTCAGTGAATCTGGTAATTTTTATCATTATGATGAAAACAACCAGTATGTTTCGGATGGGGACGCCCAATACATCCGTAAGCTCTCGAATACCGGAGCAGAACTGCTCAGCCTGGACATCTCTAAAATTACGGAAGAATCCGACTACGTCTATTTTAACAGCTTTTTAGTGGATAAAGAGGGGAATCTTCTCCTTTATGAAGGCAATAGCAATAAAATTTATGTATTCGGCAGTGATGGCACTTTAAAAAACACGATTGACCCTCAAACGGATGATGGCTGGATTAATTCCCTGTTTTTAATCCAAGATACCGTTTATGCAATGTATTATTCCAGCGAGGGCGGAACTGTGCTGTCCACCATCGATCTTGTGAGCGGTGCATTTGGCGAGCAGATCCCGCTTCCTCTGAATGTTTATAATATTTATACCGGCGGCGTTTACGACCTGTATTATCAGGATGCTACCAATCTGTATGGGTATAATCTAAAAACTCAAGAAAGCGAGATCCTGATTAACTGGATTGACAGCGACATCGATTCCAATCTGATCCGTACAGTCATCCCGCAGGAGGATGGCACCATTCTTGCTGTTTCACAAAACTATAACGCCACTGGCAACGGCTGGGAACTTGTAAAATTTACAAAAGTACCAGCAAGTGAAATCCCACAGAAAACAATTCTTACCCTTGCCTGTGTTAACCTGGATTATAATTTGCGCAGCACCATTATTGACTTCAACAAATCCAACAGCACTTACCGTATAAAGGTTAATGATTACTCCATCTACAATACCGCAGACGACTACAACGCGGGACGTACAAAACTTTCTACAGAGATTATTTCCGGCGTAATTCCGGATATTCTTATAACCTCCGGTTTACCCGCGGACGTCTACCAGAACAAAGGCCTGTTGGAAGACCTTTATCCGTATCTGCAGAATGACGAGGAATTGAAAGACAATATCCTTTATGAAGCTTTCAAGCCGCTGATGACGGAAGACGGTAAGCTGTATACCATTTCCGACAGCTTCTATCTCCAGTCTCTGGTCGGTGCATCCAGTGTTGTCGGCGATACTCCCGGCTGGACGATGCGCGATCTTGAATCGGTCATAGCCAATTTACCCGAGGGCACAAGCCTCTTCAGTCCGGAAATGACACGTGGGTCTCTAATCGACCAAATGTGCCGCATGGTACAGGACGATTATATCGACTGGACAACCGGCGAATGCGATTTTACCAACGAAGAGTTCAAAAGCTTCCTGGAGTTTGTCGCCACCTACCCCGAAACCTTCAACTGGGATGAATACTACGGCGATGATTACAATTATGCAACCGATTCTACAGAAGCGCTGGTACTGAATGGCAAAGTTGCCCTTATGTACATGTACATGTCTGATTTCTGGAGCTATCAGCAGTGTCAGGCTTTATTCCATAATCAGCCTTTCACCTTCGTCGGATTCCCCAGCGAAAGCGGAAAAGGCAATGTCGTGATCTATTCCAATCCTATGGCGATGAGCTCGGCATGTGCTGACAAAGAAGGGGCATGGGAATTTATGCGTACCATCATGACGCAGGAATATCAGGAAAACAATACCTGGTCGTTCCGTACCAACAAAGCTGCATGGGAAAGCGCGCTGGAAAACTATATGACCCCCTATACCTATATTGACGAAAACGGCAATGAAGTGATCCAGCCCAACATCCAGTATGTCGCCAACCAGGAAATCGACGTCGGGTATCTGACACAGGAAGATGTTGACCACTTCCTCGATACTCTGAATTATGCCGTCGCGGAAAGCTCTTATGATGAGCAGGTATACAATATCATTATAGAAGAATCCGCCGCATATTTCAGCGGCCAGAAAAGCGTGGACGATGTCTGCGCAACCATTCAAAGCCGCGTAACCATTTACGTCAGCGAAAACATGTAAGCTTTATCATTTCAAACCTGTGGGGCAGTTTTCTGCCCCACAGGTTATACGATGATATCGAAACACAGGAGATGCAATGTGAAAACGAAATCTGTACGAGCCAAATATGAGGTGCGGGAAAAGCTTACGTGCAATACTTTTCTGCTCGCAAGTTTTTCCGGCGTCCTCCTTTTTTATATCCTGCCCTTTTGTGTAGTCATGTACTATTCTGTAACGAGTGCAGATATTTCCAATCACAGTTTTGTGGGGCTTGATAACTTTAAGACCGTTATCAATAACAATGCATTTCGGCTTGCGGCGAAAAATACACTGACATTTTCATTCACCGCTGTACCGCTTGCTGTAATTCTTGCGCTGGGGCTTGCGTTATTGCTGGAATCTAAAATCCCCGGCAAAAGTATGATGCGCACCTTTTTCTTAAGCCCGATGATGGTGCCCATTGCGTCCATCGTACTGGTCTGGCAGGTCATATTTGATTTTAATGGAACCTTGAACCAGTTTTTGACACAGTGGGGTCTGGATAAGATCGACTGGTTTAAATCTGAATATGGACAAATCCCCATTGTGTTGATGTTTCTGTGGAAAAACCTCGGTTATAACATGATTCTGTTTATGGCGGCGCTGAACAACATGCCGCGCGAGCTTATCGAGGAAGCGCAAGTGGATGGCGCGGGCAGGCTGTATTGCTTCTTTAAGATTAAAGTACGCTATCTTTCCCCTACGCTTTTATTTGTAACCATCCTGTCCCTGATCAATTCCTTCAAGATTTTCCGAGAAGTTTATCTGCTGACCGGGGATTATCCATTTGAATCGCTCTATCTGCTTCAGCATTATATGAATAACATGTTCTCTGCTTTGGATTATCAGAAACTTTCCGCTGCCGCTGTTCTGATGGCTGGTGCAATGGTACTGATTATCGCTATCCTTTTCATTTGCGAGAGCATCTTTGGAAAGGATGTGGAAGGATGAAAAAGAAAATCCGTTGGGTTGGCCGTGCGTTGGTCTTTCTGATTTGTATATCCTTTGCTTTTGTCTTTCTGATGCCGACAGTATTGACCATTACCAATTCCTTTATGGAAAAATCTGAAATTGCGGCCAACTACGGCATTATTTTTTCCTCACTTTCCAGTGGCAGCAAAACTTTTGTTTCCGAGGAAGTGAATTTGAAATTTATCCCGGACAAGGTCAGCTTCTCGCAGTATAAGACTGCGTTAATTATGAGTCCGGATTATCTGCTGAAATTTTGGAACAGTGTGATTCTGGTTGTTCCCATTGTCCTTGGCCAGCTTCTGGTTGCTTGTTTTGCTGCATACAGTTTTACCCGATACCGGGGGCGTTTTAAAGAAATCCTGTTTTTCTTTTATATTATTTTAATGCTTATGCCCTATCAGGTTACGTTAGTGCCAAACTTTTTGGTTTCCCAATGGCTTGGCGTATACAATACTCGTTGGGCGGTTATCCTTCCAGGTATTTTCGCGCCGTTTGCAGTTTTTCTGCTGACCAAGTTCATGCGCCGTATCCCGTTTTCGCTGATTGAGGCAGCTAAGCTTGATGGAGCAGGTGAATTTCAGATCTTCCGTCAGGTTTGCATCCCAATGTGCCGCAGTGCGCTATATTCAGTTGCGATTCTTGTCTTTATCGATTACTGGAACATGGTGGAGCAGCCTCTGATCCTATTGGAAAATGTTGATCTGCATCCGCTTTCCATTTTTCTATCCAAAATCAACTCGACAGAAGCCGGCCTTGCGTTTGCCGTCGCAACCGTTTACATGCTGCCGACGTTGTTTATGTTTTTACATGGTGAAGAATACCTGGTCGAAGGTATTACATATTCCGGTTCTGTAAAAGGCTGATCCGGAGGCTTATTCAGGGGGATAATTATGGATGTAAAAGTTAAAAAACGTGCCTGGGTGAAAAACGCGGTCATTATTTTTCTCTCAATCATGCTGGTTCTTACGTTTTTCTCCAATACCATTATGAACCGCTCGCTTGCCGAAGTTTCCACGCAGTATGTAAGCTCCGGCAGTATTTCTGCAAAAATACGCGGTACCGGTACCGTATCAGCCAATTCGCCTTATGAAGTTTCAATCAAAGAGAGCCGTGTAATTCAGTCCGTCTTGGTCAAAGTCGGCGACACAGTTGAAGTCGGCGATGTACTGATCAAGTTGACCGAAGATGCGGATACGCAGCTTTCGGAAGCACAGGCTACACTGGATCAACTGAAATATGATTATCAAGTGTTCCTTTTGAGTATGGCCGACGCAGATTATACAAAGGAAAATCGTGAGATTGAAAAGATGAAGGAAGCCATTGCCGAAGCCGAGGCTGATCGCGATTTACTGTATGTATCCGACGCGGAAATCGCCGCCGCAAAGATCGCTGTTAATTCTGCGCAGACGAAGTTGGATAAAGCAACCGAAGGCGCAGAAGAAGCGCAGAGTGCGCTTGACGCATTTAATGAAAATTATACAAGCAGCGGCGCAGATTTTTCCGCCTTGAAAAAAGCATATGACGCTGCGGCGGAAAAATTGAATGTCGTCAAAATCCAATATGAGGCCGACAGTAAAATTTTCCGTGCTGCTGCGCAAAATATGAAGAATCAATCTCACTATAATTATTCTCTGGAGACCTTTGAAGCTGCGCTTTACGAAATTATCACGGGGCAGCAAATTTCCACACCACCGCCGGCAGGGGACGGCAGTGGTGAAGGGGACGATACCGAAAATGAAAGCAACACAGAAACAGTAATTACAGAAACGAACGGCGGGAGTACTTCGTCTTTTGAAAATTACTTTATTGGCACGGGGTTTGACAGCAATCTGGGATATATGCATTATGCCACCGCTTATAATGAAATGAAAACCGCTACGGATGCCTTTAATGCTGCAGTGGAGGCGCTGAATGACGCCGGGTATAATGCCGCAATTGAAAGTACGCTCAAAACATTGGAAGCCAATCTCAATGAAGCAAAAAAACTGGTCACCGAAGCGGAAAAAGAAGTGACGGATGCCAAAACTGCTCAGGAAGAGCTGGAAAAAAAGCAGGCTGATTATAAAGCCGCTGACGATGCTATCAATACCCAGCGCGATGCGCTGGAAGATGCAATTTTTAATCTTTCCGAAACGCAGAAGGACGCAAACAAACAGGCGCAAAAGGATCAATTGGATCTGGCTCAGAAGAAAAAGGCGCTGGACGAACAGCAGGCATTGGTAGACAAGCTCTCTGCCGGGGAAGCAATCTATGAAATCACCGCCAATGCAGCCGGGGTTATTTCTTCGATCAATGCCGTTGCCGGAAACACGACCGTTCCGGATGAAACGTTGATGACCATCGATCAGACGGACCGCGGATTCACACTGTCTTTTTCCGTCACGACAGATCAATCGCGTAAAGTCCAGGTCGGAGACAAGGCAGAAGTAACTACATCCAACTGGTGGTTTGACGGCGTGATCGACGCAACATTGACTGCGATTTCTACCAATCCTTCCGACCCGAAAAACAGTAAAATCCTCAACTTCACCATTACCGGGGATGTTGCAACCGGGGATCAGCTCACGCTGTCCATCGGCGAACGCAGCCAAAATTACGAGCTGATTGTTCCCAAAAGCGCTCTGCGCACCGACTCCAACGGTAAGTATGTGCTTATACTCGAACAAAAGCCCAGCGCGCTTAGCACCCGCTATTATGCAACACGCGTCGATGTGCAGGAGATCGCTTCCGACGATACGCAAAGCGCGGTTTCCGGCGGCCTTTCCTCAGGAGATTTTGTAATTACCAGTTCTTCCCAACCCATTGAAGCCGGCGATCAGGTCCGTTTGGCGGAGAATTAAGTATGAAATTGAGCATTCGAAATATTGTATTGTTTGCAGTCAATTTGCTGTTGATTCTGGGATTTGTTTTATGTTGTCTGCTTTATCATTCGCTGGCAAATACTTTTCTGGAACAATCGGTAGCCGAACGATGGCGCGGAGACAACGAGACTCCTTATGCACAGGTTTCTGCATTCCGTCCGGAAAGCGAAGCGCTGCGTTACCAGGATATCTATAACATCCGCAAGGGTATTGACGAGGCGCTGGTTTCGGTTTCGCTGGACCCGGAGGCCAACGACATGCTTACCACCGACGCTTACTGTGCGGTCGGTACGATCAACGTCTCCTCGAGCAAAACCAAAAATGTGCAAACAACCCTTTATGCTGTCGGCGGAGATTTCTTTGTTTTCCATCCGTTAAAATTGGAGTCGGGTAATTATATTTACGAACAGGATTTAAACCGTGATCTGGTCGTCATTGACCGTGAGCTCTCCTGGACCCTGTTCGGTTCTGTGGATTCCGTCGGGCTGACGCTGACAGTTGACGGACGCGACTACATTATTGCCGGCGTTGTTGCCCGAAATGATGATTTCTTCACCAAGCAGGTAGATCAAACCGTTTCTGCAATCTATATGCCCTTTGCGGCAGTGTACGATTACGAAGAAGCGGTTATCACCAGTTATGAAGCGGTAATGCCCAACCCGGTTAAAAGTTTTGCGCTGAATACCCTGGAAAGCCTGGTTTCAAATGCACAACTTGTAGAGAATTCCGAACGCTTTACACTGGGCAAGATCAGCGATCTCATCTTTTCTTTCGGCAAACGCTCGATTTCCACAAGCGGTATCGCTTGCCCATACTGGGAAAATGCGGCCCGGCTCTGCGAAGATTACCTGGCGCTGATTGCAGTCATTGCCGCGCTGCTGTCGGTAATGCCTCTGGTATGCGGCATAATCCTTATCGTACGGGCTTATAAAGCGCTGCGTACAACCGGACGCCGAGTCGCTAACCGGATTCGGGAAAAATATTAAACGTGTTCTTTTCCACACAGACAACCTTTACTAAAAAGCCCGGACAGGTATCTGAACCTGTCCGGGCTTTTTTCTCTCAATATTCTGCTCTCGGCTGCAACAGCCGCATGTGCCGTCCTGTTTACAGGCAGCCGTACGCAATGCTGCGGACGCGGTGATGGTGATAGTATTCATTATTGGGCATGGTCTGGTGCATATAAACCACACTGACGCCCTCCGAAGGATCAATAGACGCCCAGGTCCCGGCAGCGCCGGTCCAGCCGAATTCTCCGACGGACATATTCGTCACACCGGCCGGTTCCATCATCGTGCGTACGCCAAGACCATAGCCGTAACCTTCCAAATATGGATTGGTGAAATCCTGAAGCTGTGCCGGCGAAAGCATGTTGCGGCGCATCAGGTCGATGGTCTTCCGCCCGATAATGCGCTCTCCGCCCAGCGTACCGCCGTTTGCCAGCATTTGTGTAAACTTAATATAATCGCGCACCGTCGCAAACAAACCCGCTCCGCCTGCCTCATAGACGGCATCCGGTTCATGACGCATATCGAAGAACCCGCTGCTCTTGGTAAAGCTGCCATCGCTCTGCGGACGGTACATGCACACCATCCGTTCACGCGTATCCCCAAAGTGACGGTAGGCAGTGGAATCCATGCCCAGCGGCTCGAAAATCTCCTTTTTCAGGAATTCACCAACCGTCATACCGGAAGTGACCTCAATCAGCGCCGCTACCATCTCATGGCCGAAACCATAGAGCCAACGGGTGCCGGGATCAAACCGCACCGGAACCGCACCCATCGCGCGTACGTCATCCTGAAGGGTGTATTTCCCGTTTTTGGTTTTTTCCAGCTCATCCCGCACAGCATTCATTGCAACATCCGTCGGATGCTGTTTCCCCGGATACGGCAGACCTACAGCCATATTAAACGTATCGCGAACCAGCATGGGGCTCTTGGCTTCCCGCACATGGAAACTGCCATTTCCATCCATTTCTACAACCTGTGTGTGACGGTATTCCGGAAAATATTCATAAAACGGCTCGTTAAGCAGGAATTTTCCGCGTTCAAACTGCATCATGGCCGCCGTACAGATAATGACTTTCGTCATAGAGAAAAGGCGGTAAATACTATCGGCTGTAACCGGCTTTCCGGCCTCAATATCTGCAAGCCCATAATAACCTTCATAAAGAATCTCGCCGTTCTTCGCAACTGCACAACCGCAGCCGGGAACTGTTTTTCCCGCAAAGCCTTTTAATAATTCGTCAAGATGCTTAAAATCTGCCATGGTCTACCCTCCTGTTTTGTATTGATTCCAGTATAACATGCTTCGAATCCGGATACAATAGACAATTCTGAAAATATGTATACTGTTTGTCCGCCATCCATTTCATCCTCCCTGCTCTACCGGGATTTATAAGGCATCTGCCTTAAAAAGTCCTTTTTCAAGTCGTTCCTTTTTTATAAAACGGATGGTTCCTCAAAGATCCGCAAATCCTGAAGAATATCCATTTCTGATGGGTTCCATCTTTAACAACTGATTTTTCAGGTTGATTTTACAGGTATCCGCACAAGCTGTAAACATACGGAAACAGAGCCGGGATTTTCCCCGGCTCTGTTTAGTGGCTTTCGATTAATCCGGATCGGTAACGATTGTGCGTACGCCCTGGATATGGACAAAACGCAATGCTGTATAGGTATAAGTTGAAAGCGGCCGGCAGTCTACGTCACGGGTATGTGCGGCAATAAAGATATTGTCCAGTGTGATAGGCTGTTCCACGCGGACGATAACCGGTGTATGGTGAAACACATTCTTGGATATGTTAAGCTGGCAGATATCACCGGGCTGAACATCCTGCGGCCCGACTTCTACGCCATACGGTCCGACACCCTTATTGGTCGTCAAAAAATTATACAGATACTGCACTCCGGCCCAGGAAGGAGAACGGTCGGAAGCACTAATATAATACCAGCCATAGGTGGGCGTATAATTCATAATACCGGCGCCGGCAAAGATACACTGGGATGCAAAATTGGTGCAGTCGCCGCCGATATCCTGAAAATTATAAAAATCCGGATTGCGGCGGTAGGCCCAGTAATGGGCGTATTCAACCGCACGGTTTCGGTTGTACTCAAACTCAACCAGTCGCGTCATAGCAGAATCGGTTGGATCTGACGGCCTTCCAGCGCCGCTTCCAGCGTCTGCGGGATCAGCCGTACATCAGCAATGGCACTGCGTGGCTTTGCCTGCGGGTCATCCTGACCAAAGGGTACAAAATAGTATCCCCTTCGGGCAAGCAATGCACCAATATTGGCGGCGGAACCCGCCAATGCGTCGTTCGTTGATAAGGCAAGCACAACCGGCCGTTCATTGCGCAGGCATCCTTTGACCGCAAACGTGACCGTTGTATCGGAAATTCCGCCGGCCAATTTTCCCAGAGTCGAGCCGGTACAGGGGGCGACAACAATGGCATCCATACACTTACCCGGTCCAAGTGCTTCCGCCTGGGTCATAGTCGTTATGGCCGGCCGACCGCAAATCTGCTCAATTCGGTCCCGAAAATCCGCTGCAGCTCCAAATCTCGTATCAGTTTGCGCAGCATGCTCGCTCAGAATCGGATAAATTTCATATCCATCCTGCGCCATCTGCTCCATTTCCGTAATTACGCTCTTAAATGTACAAAAGGATCCGCACAGGGCAAAACCTATGCGCGGTTTTTTATCCATAACATTCCTCCTTCACAATTGCGTATATGCTGTCCGCCGTGCACCGTGCGGCGGTATATGGGGCATATTTCCCGGGCAGGCTCAGCGCCCAGATCACTCGCCGGCCCAAAAGCGTCGCATAATAGCGGTCTATTCCTCCCGGTACGGACGCCAGATCGATCAGCAGCACGCCCTCACGCGTCTGTTCCAGTTGCGCTTGCCCAAATACCGGTGCAGGCACTGTATTAAAGACCATCTCAAACCGCTCAAGGCCCTCCAGTGCGCGTGTGTCGGCACAACCATAACCATACGCGCGTATCCACGCATAATCTTCCGCTTTCCGTGCGGAAACGGTTACCCGTACGCCCAACCCAGAGAGCCGATGTGCCAGCAGCCGTCCGATACGCCCAAAGCCGATTACAAGCGCTTCTGCTCCGGACAAAATGGTCTTCCGGCTTTGCATCGCAATTTCTATTGCTGCTTCCGCGGTAGTCAGCGCATTGGATATCGCAAAATCCTCTCGCTGCAAATAATCGACAATGCGGATTCCGCGTGCTTTCGCACAATCGCAAAATTGCGCCGGGATTCGCCCGCCGATTACAAGATTACTCGGCTCCAGGATCCGCAAAAGTCCGGCTTCATTCAGTCCATCTATACGCAGATGCTGTGCCTCATCAAAAAGTGGCATCGGTAACAGGGCGACGCGTACGGCATCTTTTTCATCTCCGAGATCGTACCTGCGATTATATAAATCACAGTCCTGCGGCCAAAGTAAAGTCTGATATCCATCTGCGCGGATCGTTTCAGCCAGCGCACTCTGTCTTCCGTCATTTCCAAAAACTATATAGTCTATATGTTCGATAAGCTCACCCCCCAGGCTTGATCCGCACGCTGCATTTTGCGTGCGCACATTCCATCTTATGCGTCCCGGCGTGAGCTGTGCGTATTGTTTTACAAGTACTTCATCCTGCCTTTTCTTATACAGCAACTGAACCCGCTTAACAGAAGCTTTGTTTACATAATGCATGTGCCCCCGAAGTTTTCCCATGAAGTTATCCACATTATCCACAGGGTTTTCCACATCAATTTGCTTTTAAAATGCGGAAACCGCCATCATTTTTGTCATTTTTTGTTACCACTTGTGGATAATTTAAAAATATTTAGCGTTACATAAACTGGTATATCCTAAATTATAGGAATAAAACTTTTTTGCATTAAAATGCACACCGACCTTTGCACAGCAAAAATTACACGATCTCGGAACACCGCTTTGCTTATGCCGGCATATATCCGCACTCTGGGACAGATAAGCAAAACTAAGGAAAGCCCGGGAAAGCCGTTACCGTGAACAGCTCCCGGGCTCGTACAATTTCCAGTTTACAATATGGGTTGCGGTGCATCCGCTGCAAGCGTTGCATAGGCGTTCAAATCCGTATCTCCTCGTATACCTGCCTGGTACGCATAATAACCCTGACATGCAATCATGGAACCGTTATCGCCGCATAATTTCGCCGGCGGGATATACAACGCTATCCCCTGTTCCCGGCATTGCGTCTGCAGCGCCTGACGCAGCACACGGTTCGCGGCCACACCTCCGGCAACCGCCAGTTTCCCATAGCCGCAATACCGGGCAGCATCTATAGCAGGCGGGACCAGTTCCCGCGTTACCGCAGCGCAAAAAGATGCGGCAAGGCCTTCACGATCCAGCATTTCCCCACGCTGGGCAGCGGTATGCACCGTGTTGATAACGGCTGTTTTTAATCCGGAAAAGGAAAAGTCCCATGGTGCGCCTTCTATGCGCGCTTTCGGCAATCGGTACGCCTGGCCGTTTCCATTTTGGGCAAGACGGTCTATCTGTGCGCCGCCGGGATACGGCAGTCCCAGCACGCGGGCAGCTTTGTCAAACGCTTCTCCCGCTGCATCATCTCGGGTCGAACCCAGGACTTTCATATCCGTATAATCCCGCACATCAATCAGCAGGCTATGCCCTCCGGAAACAACCAGGCAGCAAAATGGCGGCGTCAGATCGGGATAAGCAATGTAATTGGCGGCAATATGCCCATGAATATGGTGTACCGGGACAAGCGGCTTCCCGGTTGAAAACGCCAGACCCTTCGCATAATTGACGCCGACGAGCAGGGCTCCGATCAAACCGGGAGCATAAGTCACCGCGATGGCATCTACATCATCCAGTGCGCACCCGGCTTTTTGCAAAGCCTGTTCGACAACCGCACAGATCCCTTCTACATGGCGGCGCGAGGCAATTTCCGGCACTACCCCTCCGTACAGTGCATGCATATCCGCTTGCGACAATACAACGTCCGATACGATTTTTCTTCCATCGACACTGATTGCCGCCGCCGTTTCATCGCAGGAACTTTCAATTCCAAGTATTACCATAATTCCTCCTCAGGCCTGTTCCACGACATCATAATCGCGTCTTCGACCGGATGTTCATAATAAGATTTGCGTATGCCGCAGCAGGCAAAGCCAAATGACGTATACAATGCCTGGGCGGGAAAATTGGATCGGCGTACTTCCAGATAAACAGTTTTTACAGCTCTTATACGTGCAAAACACTCGATTAACAGCTGACGCGCAATCCCCTGACGCCGAAAATCGGGGTGCACGCCAACACTTAAGATCTCTGCTTCCGGTTCAAGTACCTGGGCGCCCAAAGCGCCCACCAGGCAATCCCCATGATACGCGCAAAGCCACAAGCCGCAGGTCGATTCCAGCGCATCCGAAAGCGCTGCACGGCTCCATGGGTCGGAAAAGCACAGTCGTTCCAACTGCGCCATATCTTCCAGCATCGCAGGAACAGCCGGGAAAATCTTTATCTTTTCCATGTTTTATCCTTTTGCCGCATACCAGTCCTCGCCTACCGAAGCCTCCGCCACCAGCGGGACATCCAGCGGCATGGCGCGGGTCATCTCCTCTTCCAGAATCCGTTTGGCTACATCTGTCTCTTCGCGGGCTGCTTCTACGATCAGTTCGTCATGTACCTGCAAAATCAGACGTGCATGCAGCCCTTCCGCCTTTAAGCGACGATATACTGCTACCATGGCAAGCTTGATAATATCAGCAGCGGTCCCCTGAATCGGGGTATTTAACGCCACCCGTTCCCCAAATGCGCGGACATTCCGATTGGTCGACCGGATTTCTGGAAGCCAGCGTCTACGGCCCATAAGGGTGGAAACCCAACCCCGCTCCTTTGCCTGTTCCCGGATCGTATCCATATACCGGCGTACGCCGGGATATTTGGCAAAATAATTCTCAATATATTCGTGCGCTTCGCGCCGGGTCATTCCGGTCTGGGCAGCGAGGGAAAACTCACTCATACCATAAACCAACCCGAAATTGACCGCTTTTGCACGCGAACGCATCGCTGCGCTGACTGCATCGGGCGCCACGCCGGCAACCGACGCAGCCGTTGCACGATGGATATCCATTCCGGACGCACTCGCCGCCTTCAGACCCTCGTCCTGCGCCACATGCGCCAATACGCGCAGCTCAATCTGCGAATAATCCGCGTCGACCAAAACAAAACCTGTCTCCGGAACAAACATATGGCGCAGCTGCGCACCCAATTCTGTGCGTACCGGGATGTTTTGCAAATTGGGTTCCGTTGAGCTGATTCGCCCAGTTGCCGTCACCATCTGATTGAAGCTGGAATGAATACGGCCATCATCGGGAGAAATTACTTTTTCAAGTCCTTCTGCATAAGTGGATTTTAATTTTGTCAACTGGCGGTATTCCAGCACCAACGTACCGATGGGATTATACGCGGCAACATGGGCCATCGCATCGGCATCCGTCGAATAACCCGATTTCGTCTTTTTCCCGCCGGGAATTCCCATTTTTTCAAAAAGCAATTCCCCAAGCTGTTTGGGCGAATTGATATTAAAAACTTCTCCGGCAATTTCATAAATCTGGGCTTCCAGCACAGCGATGCGCTGCCCAAGCTGCTGCCCATATTCGGACAAGCGCTGCGCATCCACTTTAAAGCCGATAAACTGCATCGAAGCCAATACTTCTACCAACGGAAGCTCGATTTCATACATCAGTTTTTCCATTTCATATTCGGAAAGCTTTTTTACCAGCGCTTGATGCAGCCCTTCGACCGCCGCAAGGGATTCCCCCAGCACACGGCGCGTGCCGGCTTCATCGGAAAGCGGAGAAAAGGCATCTTCCGCATACAAACAATCTTCGGCACCCAACTCTGTTCCCAAAAAATTCGAAGCGCAATGGGCAAGCGTATACCGGCCGGAAGTGGGATTAACCAGATACGCCGCAATAGCCGTATCAAAAGCAAATCCGCCAAAGTCCATTTGCCTGGCAAACAGCGCAATATAAAGCGGTTTTATATCATGCCCGATTTTTACGATATCTGCGGCCATCAGACGTTCTAAAAAATCTCCATACGCACGGTCTTCGACAAGCGCACGGCGGACAAGATGGTTTTTTCCGCTAATACGCAGTGCAATCCAGGACAAATTCGGGCCCCAAAGGAGATAAACCGGTGTTTGGCGCGCCTGTTCCAAAAGGCCCGGCAGATTCTCTTGCGTTGCTGTCTGCGCCGGTTGCGGCGCACCCTTCTCCGCCGCATCAGGCACGGCCGGCACTGGCTGTCCCGGGTGCAAACCCAGGCGCAAAATAAAGCTGCGCAATTCAAGCCGGTGCAGGATTTCATAAAGCTTCGGGCCATCCATCTGGGCCATAGTCAAGGTGCAGGGGCAGACGTCGATCGGCGCATAGCGGTCAATTTCGGCAAGACGGCGGCTCATCCGTGCGCTCGCCTCCCCGGCGCGCAATTTTACTTTCACGCTTTCTCGGATCGGCAGCGTTTCCAGATTCGCATAAATCTCGTCTATACCCCCAAAACTGGAAACCAGCTGCATGGCCGTCTTTTCCCCGATTCCTGCCACTCCCGGGATATTATCAGAAGCATCGCCCTGCAACGCTTTCACATCAATAAACGCCTGCGGCGTTACACCATAGGTGTCGGCTACAAGTTCGGGCGTATAATCGGTTTCCGTCGGACGCCCAGCCTTCGTAGAAACATATTTTATCGTTGTGGACGGGCCAGCAAGTTGAAAGCTGTCCCGATCGCCTGTCAAAAGAACACAGGTACAGTCCTGTGTCTCCTCGCAAATGCGGCTGATTGTACCCAAAAGGTCATCCGCCTCATACCCGGGCATTTCATAACAGGCAACCCCCAAATACCCCAGAATTTCCTTTATTAACGGAATCTGCTGCAAAAATTCCGGCGCCGGCGGCCGCCGGCCGGCTTTATACCCTGCGTATTCCATATGCCGGTAGGTCAACCCTTTTACATCAAAGCAGGCGCATACTGCATCCGGATTCTCTTTTTCACAGATTTTAAAATAAGTGGAAAGAAAGCCATATACCGCATTGGTATATTCTCCGGACGCAGTAGACAAAAGTTTTATCCCATAAAAAGCCCGGTTTAAGATACTATTTGCATCAATTGCAAGGATTTTCATAAAGTCCTCCGTTTCTTTTCTATTTGGATTATAACACCCATATGTTACCTTTTCAACACAATTTACGAATGGATATTCAAAGATACACGAAATAACCGGAAAATTTCGGACTTTTTTCCAATTGCACGTTTTCGGATTACAAAGCTTTCTTGCATTTACTGTCAAATTTTGCTATAGTAGAAACAGATTTTCTAATCCGATTTTTAGAGGTGGCTTTATGAAAAAAATCTGTTTTATCGGAGCCGGCAGTTTTGAGTTTACACGGAATCTTGTACGGGACATTCTTTCGTTTCCTGCATTTCGGGAAATTGAAATTGCGCTTATGGATATCGATCCCAGGCGTCTGGAATTTTCCCGCATGGCCTGTCAAAAAATCATCGACGCAGGTGCTTATACTGGCGTAAAGCTAACCACAACCATGAACCGTGCTCAGGCCTTATCCGGGGCGGACGGTGTATTAATCACCATTTTGGCCGCAGGCGTTCAGGTATGGCGGTCTGATATTGAGATTCCAAAGCGCTATGGCGTCGATATCAACGTGGGCGATACCCGGGGCCCAGCGGGAATTTTCCGCTTCTTACGTACCGCGCCGGTTATGTTGGAAATTGTGCGGGATATTGAAAAATACTGCCCGAATGCCGTTGTGCTGAATTACACAAATCCTATGGCTATGCTCTGCCGCGCCATGCAGCAGGAAAGCGACGCCTGTATTACTGGCCTTTGCCACAGCGTACAGGGAACCGCCGCAATGCTTGCAAAATGGATCGGTGCGGATATGCACGATGTTACCTATCTTTGCGCCGGAATCAACCATCAGGCGCATTATCTGGAATTCAAAGTTAACGGGGAAGACGCGTATCCGCGTATTCGCAAAGCGCTGGAAAATCCGGAAATTTATAACGCTGAGCAGGTCCGCAACGAAATGTTCCTGGCGCTGGACTATTATGTCACAGAATCCTCTGGCCATAATTCGGAATATGTCGCATGGTTCCGCAAACGCCCGGATTTGATTGAAAAATACTGTACGCACGGTACCAATTGGAATCCTGGTGCTTATGCTTTTATTTTAAACCAGTACCTGGATCGGGAAACCAGTTGGGAAGATTCGATTCGGCAGTGGCTTGCGCGTGACGATGTAGACATCCAGCGCGGCCAGGAATATGCGTCTTATATTTTTAACGCCGTATTTGGTGATAATACCATGTTCCAGTTTAACGGCAATGTCCGCAACTTCGGCATCATTGATAACCTCCCAGACGGCTGCTGCGTAGAGGTCCCGGTCCTGGCGTCAAAAGCCGGGCTTCAGCCGTTGAAGGTAGGCGCCCTTCCGGCACAGCTGGCAATTTTGAATAATACTTCTGCACGTTGTGAAGAACTTGCTGTTGCGGGATTTTTTGAAAAAAACCGTCATAAAATTTTCCAGGCTATTGCCTTTGACCCGCTGACCAGTGCGGTCTTAAGCCTGAATGAAATTCATCATATGGTTAACGACATGTTTGCAGCAAATGAGCTGTATCTGTCCGAATATAAATAAGCCTTTTTCCGCCGCTGTTTTAAGATAAACAAATTTTCATACAAAGCTTTTTTCCGGTTGCCGGCAGCATACTGGAAAAAAGCTTTTTTATTTTATCTTCTTGAACGCCCGATTTGCCTAAACCTCCGGTTCTTTCCAGGCCGGCATACATCCCGCCCCCAGTTGCGCCGCCCATATTCTGATCCTTCCTTATAAAAAAGCCCCGGACCGTCGGTCTGCATGCCGGCGGTTCTTTTTTTTGAGACTTTTTTGAAACTTTTTTGGGAAAAAGCTGGGGCGATTTTTTTGAATACAGCTGTTATCCTTAACTTGTCCGGACAAGAAAGGAGAGGATGTGTTGACAAAACAGAACAAACGTACGCGGCACCGGAATCCCCAAAAGGTGGTGGAAGCTTTTCTCAGTACAGTTATCGAAGATCCGGATGCGGAAATGAAGGATCGGCTGAAAGCGTCCGAGCTCTTATCCAAAACAGCCGCACAGACTCCGCAGCCGCCTTCGCAGCTGGAAATCCACATTGACTATGGAACCACAGACGCATGATCCGGCAAATCCAGGTGCAGGCCAATGCGGTATTCCGTCCTGTCCACCAAAGTCACGCGCGCTATGTCGTTTTGCGCGGCAGCGCCGGGTCCGGAAAATCGGTAGATACTGCACAGATGTACATTGTACGCCTGATGTGCAATCCGGGACGCAATCTGCTTTGTGTACGGAAAACCGAAGAATCGAACCGTTCCAGTACTTTTGCCGAACTTTGCGCCGCAATCCGGCGCATGGGAGTGGCGGATCTGTGGGAAATGACGCTTACGCCGCTTTCCATGCGCTGTACTTTAAGCGGCGCACAGATTTTGTTTCGCGGCACTCTTGATGACCGCCAGCGGGAAAAGCTGAAAAGCATCACTTTTGCTGAAGGAAAACTGACAGACGTATGGATTGAGGAAGCGACAGAGCTTACGCAGGCAGATTTTGAAATTATCGACGACCGACTGCGCGGCCAGCTGCCGGATGGGCTTTTTTACCAGATTAAGCTGACCTTTAACCCGGTAAGTGCCGGGCATTGGCTAAAAAAGCGCTTC
>CALWJF010000079.1 GCA_944380935.1 uncultured Clostridia bacterium | reverse complement strand
CAAGATAGATGACCGTCCAAGACAGAACCCGGCTTACAGGCCGGCTCACATTTATAAATCGCCATGCAGAAAATCAGCAGCCGATTTTTCTTACAAATGATTATTAAAGCGGATATTATAAATCTTTCAATTCCGGCGTAATCGCCGGAATTTATGTTATAGTCCATACAGATGGAGGCAAGACATGCTTAAACTTGTTATCGGACGTGCAGGCTCCGGAAAAAGTGAATATCTTTACCGTATGGTAGTGCAACGGGCGCAGGAAGGCGTAAAAAATGCCGTTTTTCTTGTCCCCGAAACCTATTCCCATGCGGCGGAACGGCAGCTTTGCCTCTACGGTTCAGACGCGGTCAACTTGTCCTGCGAAGTGTTGACTTTCCGCAGACTGGCAAACCGCGTCTTTTCTGTTCTGGGTGGGCTTGCCGAGCCGGTCCTCGACGAAGCAGGCCGTATTTTACTGATGCAGCAGGCGTTGGAAACTGCCGCGCCCAATCTGCAGTATTACCGCAGCAGCGCAAAAACACAGCTTTTAGGCGCCATGTGCGATTTGATCGATGAATTCAAAAGCGCCTGCATCACACCTGAGGATCTTGCCCGGGCAGCAGCAAATACATCTTCTGCTTTGGCAGCAAAGCTGTCAGATCTTTCCATTCTTTTTGCCGGCTATGCGGCATTATGCGAAACAACCAGCCTGGACGCACGGGATCTGCTTTCCCTGTGTGCCCGCAAATTGGAAGGAAGCGGTTTTTTCAACGGGCGCGATGTCTATCTGGATGGATTTTCCGGCTTTACACCGCAAGAGTTGGATATCCTGAAAAATTTGCAGGATGCCAATGTCACAGCCGCCTTTACCCTCGATTCTTTATCCGACCCGGACCCACTCTTTGCAAAACCAGCGCGCGCGGCGGCACGGCTGATGACACTGATCGGTGACGGTCATGCTGAACTAATCTGCCTGGACCCACCCTCGCGCGCCTCAGGGCTTTCCCATCTTGAAACCCATCTGTTCCGATTCTCCGACGTACCCGGTACCTGCGATGGCGATGAAGTCCAATTTCATTACGCATCTGATATTTATAGCGAATGTGAATATGCCGCTGCTAAAGCGCGCGTCCTTTTGAAACAGGGGGCACGTTTACGAGATATTGTTGTCGCAGCTGGAGATTTTGAAACGTATCGCCTTCCTTTGTCCGCAGCGTTTTCACGCTATGGTCTCCCTTTTTACTGCAGTGAAAACACGGCATTGGAATCCAAAGCACCCGCGGCTTTACTATTTCACGCACTCGATATTGCCTGCAACGGGTTTTCTCACAATACCGTATTCGCGTATTTAAAGACCGGGCTGTCCGGGATGGATGACGATGCATGCAGCGAACTGGAAAACTATTGCCTGCGTTGGCGGGTCCGTCCCAGGCAATGGATACAAAAGGCGCCCTGGGAAATGCATCCTGACGGGTTCGGCTTACAGTTTGACGATGCAGCAAGAGAAAGGCTGGCGCGGATTAATGCCCTGCGCGACCGTGTCCGTACACCTTTGCTGCGTTTGTCAGATGCGCTTTCCCATGCGGTTCCGGCTCGAGATAAACTGCATGCCTTATATGCTTTTGCCGAAGAAATTCATTTGGAGGAGGCAATCGACCGCCGTGCCGCAGAACTTGCCGCCAAGGCGCCCGATGCGTCAGCAGCATATACGCAAATCTGGGAAACCTTTATTCACTGTATCGATCAGTTTGATGCATTATCCGGTTCACGTATACTTGACGCACAAGAATTTTCCAAAACGATGCAGCGCATGCTGCAAAGCTGTAACATCAGCGTCATTCCGCCTTGCGTTGACCGGATCAGCTTTTCTTCTTTATCCGCCGCATCCGCATACGGCGCCCCCTATCTCTTTCTTCTTGGCGCCTACGATGGTGCATTTCCACCGGATACCGGGAGCAGCGGTCTGCTCAGCGATTATGACCGGGATATGCTGGACGAACAAGGCCTTCCGCTTACCAGCACCGCCCAAGCGCGGCAAAGTGAAGCTCTTTTTTCGCTCTACTGCGCGGTTGCATCCGTACGAAAAACGCTTTTCCTTTCGGTCCCGGAACAGGATGGCAGCGGTCAGAGTCTGACGCCTGCTTTTTTGCTGCGCCGCGCCACCGCGTTATTGCCGGATGCAGTTATCACGAATGGAACTGTAGAAGCCTGGCTAAGCGCCCCGGAAACCGCATTTGATTATGCCTTTTCTTCACAGGATGTACAGGCGGATGCAGCACGTACTGTACTGCGGATTTGGCCCGGTTTTGCTGAAACAGTTACACGCATTTGCGGCCTTCCGGATATTCAGGCGGAAGAAAAAATAGGAAATTACCTCTCCGATTCTTCCATATGGCTTCTGAACGAAAAGGAAAACCGCCTGATTTTCGGCAAAAATCCCCGGATTTCCGCTTCCAGGCTGGAAACATACAACCGTTGCCCGTTTTCCTATTTTTCCCGCTATGGTTTATCTCTCAACGTCCGCCGTACGGCCGATTTTGATGCTCCGCAAACCGGGATTTTTATTCATTACGTGTTGGAAGGCACCGTCCGCAAGATTCGTGAACATGGCGGCTTCGCTTCCTGTACGATTGAAATGGCCAAATCGTTTGCTCAAGAGCATGTACGGGATTATATTTTACGTGATATCCCTGATTTTGAGCAAAAACCCGCACGGTTTCGTTATCTCTTTCTGCGATTGCGGCGCAACCTCGATTTCCTCATAGAAAACCTGTATCAGGAATTTTCCCAGAGCGCATTTATGCCGCTGGATTTTGAACTCCATTTTTCCAACGAAATGCCGGCGGTTACCATCCCCCTGGATTCCGGCACACACGCATCCCTATCCGGAGTCGCCGACCGTATCGACGGCTGGGTACGTGACGGCGTCCTGTATCTGCGTGTTGTCGATTATAAAAGCGGCGCCAAAGCTTTTTCCTACGGGGAAATCTCTGCGGGACTCGGAATGCAGCTTCCGGTTTATCTGTTTGCCATACAGGCAAATGCGCGGCTGTATCTGAACCGTCATCCGGAACTTGACGCCGATACCATCATTCCGGCAGGAATCCTGTATACCCCGGCGCGGCTGGAAGCCCTTTCTGCGCCGCACGACCTGCCTGACGATGAATTAGATGCCGCGCTGCAGGATAAACTGCGCCGAAGCGGTATTGTGCTGGACGATGCCGGCGTACTTGCCGCGATGGAGCCTGCACTGGAAGAAAACGGAGAAGGACGTTATATCCCGGTCAAAATCACGAAATCTGCACGGCGCGGTGCGATAACCCAACAGCAGTTCGACCAGCTGGGACGGTACGTGCGGGAAACGCTGAAAACGAGCGCACAACTGATGGCCGCGGGGCATTACCGGCCTTCTCCCGTACAACTTGGGCAGAATCTCACCTGCCGCTTTTGCGAATACCGTCCGGTCTGCGGATTGAACGTACAAAATCATCCGCAACAGATACGGTTTATCCCATCCAAGACCGAAAAGGAATTCTTTTCTGATTTAAAACAGGAGATGACATAAATGGCTGTAAACTGGACGGAAGAGCAAAAATGCGCCATTGACGCACGCAGGCATACTGTATTAGTCTCCGCTGCGGCCGGTTCGGGAAAGACAGCGGTGCTGGTTGAACGAATTATTCGACGCATTTGTGATGAACAAGCGCCTTGCGATATCGACAGTTTTTTAATTGTAACGTTTACAAAAGCTGCCGCAAGTGAAATGCGTCAAAAGATTTCCGACGCATTAACTGCAAAACTGCTGGACAACCCGCGTTCCCGACGCCTTCGCACGCAGCTTACCCGGCTTACACATGCAGACATTCTGACCACCGACGCTTTTTGCGCCAAGCTTTTGCGGGAACATTTTCAGTTAGCCGGTCTGGCACCGGATTTCCGGGTTGCCGATGAAAACGAAGCTGCCGCGCTTCAGATCGAAGTCCTGGAAACGCTGATCGAGGAATTCTATGATCAAGCGGATGAAAACAGCGCATTTTTACAACTCGTGGAAGCGCTGGCTGCCGCACGCAATGACGACCGGCTCCGTGCAGTTATTCTGGAATGTTATAAAAAGCTGCAAAGCCATCCGTTTCCGGAACGTTGGCTCGTGCAAAACTTAGAATCCATGACCAAAGCATCAACACTCGATCCGGTCGACAATATCTACGGACACGTAATTTTGGATTCTCTGCATACGCTGTGCCAATCTTACATGCAGCAGCTGGAAAACGCTTGCGCCGTTATCCGTTCGATTCCACAAGTCGCGTCGAAATATTTATCTGCATTTTCAATGGATCTTGAAAACTGCCGGAAATTATATGAAGCCTGCGATTGCGGAAGCTGGAACACGGTCCGTACAGCTGCCATGGCAGCTTCTGAAAAACCCAGACTCGGAGCCGTAACAAAATTTGAAGACCCGCAATTGCTCGAAGCTTTGCGCGATGTCCGTACGGCATGGCATGCCGCATTGGAAAAATATACCGCTGGCCCGTTGGCGCACGACGCAGAAAAAACGCAGGCGGACTGTGCCGGAATTTTACCGATTGTAAAAGCGCTTTCCGACGCCGTCATAGCTTTCGACGCCGCATATTCTGCAAGTAAGCGGGCAAAAAATTTATTGGATTTTTCAGATTTGGAACATTTCACCCTCAAAATTTTAATTCAATCTTACGGCCCGGACGGATTTACACCCAGCGATACCGCCCGGCACATAGCCGCACGTTATACGGAAATCGCCGTAGATGAATTCCAGGATTCCAATGAAGTGCAGGATCTGATTTTCCGCGCCTTATCCCGTGAAGAATCAAATCTATTCCTTGTTGGAGACGTTAAACAAAGTATTTATGGCTTTCGCCTTGCTGATCCCGGCGTATTTTTGGAAAAATACCATCGCTTCCGTGATACGCCCGCTGCAGGGGAAAGCGGGCGCATTATTCTTTCGCGCAATTTCCGCTCCCGTGCAGAAGTAATCCATTCGATCAACTATATATTCCAATCCGTTTTTTCCCCCTCGCTTGGCGGTATAGAATATAATGGACGAGAAGCGCTGGTATGTGCGGCACAGTATCCGCAAACTGAACCGGGATACAACGATTCCGAATTTATCCTTCTGGAGGACCCGCAAGACGGCCGAAGCAAATTGGAATATGAAGCGGATTCTATTGCGGCAAAAATTGCTGATATGCTGAACAAAGGCTATCTGATTACCGACCGGGCCGGCAACACGCTGCGGCCCTGCCGGCCGGAAGATTTTGCGATCCTGCTTCGCGCCGTACAGGGTCGAACGGATGTATTTGCAGATGCATTGACACGTGCAGGTGTTCCCGTTTTTACAGACAATTCCGGGTCGCTTTTTGATGCGCCGGAAATCATGGTCCTGATGGCCTTATGTGAAGTTGTAGACAACCCGCACCAGGACATTCCTCTGGCCGGCATTATGCATTCTCCCCTGTACGCGTTTTCCGCCGACGAACTGGCACAGGTGCGCCTGTGCGCACAGGACGGAAGTTTTTATCAGGCTTTACGTGCATGCGCAGCATGGAAAGAAAGCAAGGAAACTTCCATTACCCCTGCCCCGTCCTTGCTTCAAAAGTGTAAGCATGTTTTAGAACACTTATCATATTTTCGTTCTATTTCCCGCGACGAGCGTGCTGATCAATTGCTGGTTCACATGCTCCATGCCACCAATTTTTCCGGCCGCTTCGGCGCAGCTTACGGCCCGGAATTTACACGTACCCACATTCACGCCTTCCTTTCCGCCGCTACACGCAGTGAAAACGCCGGGTACCACGGCCTATACGCATTTTTGAACCTGATGCGTGCGCTGCGGGATGGCCGCGGCATTGCTTCCCCCGGCGTTTCAGGCGGGTCCGGCGTCCAGATCATGAGCATCCATAAATCAAAAGGTTTGGAATTCCCAATTGTTTTCGTTGCCAATCTTGATTCAGCATTTAACCTTCAGGATCTCAACGTCCCGGTTTTGATCCATCCGAAGCTTGGCGCCGGCTTTAAAATCCGTCATCCGGAACGTATGATTGAGTACCCTACCCTTGCCCGCCACGCCATCACGCTAACCATGCGAAACGAACAGCTGTCCGAACAGATGCGCGTACTTTACGTTGCGCTGACACGCGCAAAGGAAAAGCTTTTTCTGGTTGCCGCAGGTAGCGCAGCTTCGTTTGTCAAAAAGCATCAGGCGTTGTCTGCACAAACCCCCATCTCTGCGCAAACACTTTCTGAATTTTCCACGCCGTTGTCCTGGCTGCTTACGCCGCTGCTTCGCTTACCGGTATCCGCGCAGATTCTACAGGATGCCGGTTATCCCCGTGCGCCGCTGGAAGCAGACAACTTTTGCTGGCAAGTGCACGTATCTGCCCCGCCTCCGCGGTCGAACCCGGCCGCACAGCGGCAGGAGAAACCGAAGGCGCCGCCGATTCAGGTTCTGCCTTTGTCTGCCGAAGAAATATATGCACGGCTTAATTTTCAATACCCATACCTTTATGCGGCTGATCTTCCATCGAAAGTAACCGCAACCGGCCTGAAAGGGCGGTTTTCCGATGCGGAAGCACAAGCACAGGCGCGTCCGCTCGCTCCGTCTTCCAAGCCGGGGCGGATTCGCCCGCGTATGCTCTCCGAGCAGGCTTTGACTGCTGCGCAGCGCGGCACCGCACTGCATATGGCAATGCAGTTTCTGGATTTTTCAAATGTCGATTCTGCGGAATCAATTACACAGCAGATTCAGACTATGGCGCAGCGTAAGCTTCTCTCTCCCAGCGCAGCTGAGGCTGTGAATCCGCAACGCTTACTGGCCTTTTTCCAAAGCCCTTTGGGGGTACGTATGCGGAAATCACGGTCAGTCCGGCGTGAATTCAAATTTTCATTACTTGCCTCTACACGTATTTTGTCCGACATCTGCGCACTTGCGCTGCCTCCATCCCCAGACGAAGACACCATTCTGTTTCAAGGCGTAATCGACTGCTTTTTTGAGGAGGATGACGGGCTGGTCTTAATTGATTTTAAATCCGACCGCGTTTGGGAAGCTTCCGTTACGAAAACCGCCCAGGGATATGCGCCGCAGCTTCTGGCCTATTCCCATGCCCTGACGCGCATTACCGGAAAACCGGTTAAAGCACGCTATCTTTACTTTTTCAATCTGGATCGGGAATTTCCCATTGCATAATCGTCCCAATCCCGTATAATGGTAATCAACAAACGGCTTATGCCGATTCTTATATTGGAGTGTGAGGATATGTATGTATTAAATGTCTATCAATATCTCAAACCGGGTACGCGCGAAGCTTTTTTAGAACAAGTCCGCGAGCAGGAAATCTGTCTGCTTGCCAGCGCAGAACCGGGATGTATTCAGTATGCGTATTACGTCCCGGCATGCACCGAAGGTGCGGAACATGTATTACTGATGGAAAAATGGGAAAGCCGCGACGCACAACAAGCGCACCTGAAAATGGAGGCGTTTCGGAGATTACAAAGCTTTTCCGGAAATTACGTTCTGCGCTCCGCCCTCGAAGCGTTTACAACGCAGGATTGAATACGCAGTGCCGCCGATACAGCCGGCATCCATTTGCACGCATAAAAAAACCGCGGGACGGGAAATCCGTCTCGCGGTTTTTCTTATTGCCTTACTTCTCTACGCCGCACAGATGTACGACATGGAATATTTTCAGTACTGGAACCAATTCGGGTCGCTGTTCAATTCGGTCCAAGTTTCATAGGTCGCATCTTTATACAGGAAATCGTGACTATTGGTAGCTTCCTGTATTGCCAGATAATACCAGGCTCTGGTATTGGAGTTGTCTGCCCAAGTTTTCATACCCGGCAGCAAATCCTCTGCCGACTCCGGCAAACGATGCAGCACCCGATTGATAATCGAAATTGCTTCAGCGCGGGTAATCGACTGATCCGGTGCAAATGTGTTGTTTAAGTATCCGGAAATCCAGCCGAGCGATGCAGCGCGCTTAATCTCATCTTCCGCCCAATGTCCGGAAATATCCGAGAAATACACGCCGCTGGTTGCATTGCCCTTACTGAAACGGGCACAAATTGCCGCAAACTCAGCACGCGTGATCGGAGCATCCGGATCAAAGGTTGTTGCGCTTCGGCCGGAAAGAATGCCCATTGCCGTCATAGTGGATACCGGGGTATTATACCAGGCATTGACGTCTACATCCGTGAAGGAATTGGAGCGCGTCAGATACTTATCACGAACATCTTCATCCAGCAAACGGAAGAAAATGGTTGCAACCTCTGCACGTGTGATCTGATTTTCCGGCTTTACCGTACCATCCGTATACCCGACGATATAGGCATAATGATCGTCGCCGTTAAGCCATTCCGGAACCTCGTCTGCCGGGCTGGCGATCCGCTCCCAACCTGCATAAACCGTCACATTTCCGTCCATCCATACGCCGGACACTTTCTTGGTCAGCATCATGTCGGCATACCAGCCGGTAAATTTATATCCTTCACGTACCGGCTTTTTCGTCAGGCTGACATAAGTACCGCTTTCATGCCGTTCGTTTGGATACTCGGTGCCGCCGTTGGATTCATAAACAAGGGTATAATACTTGGAAGCATCCGGTATGCCGTCTCCGTCACTGTCAACCGCCCAAGTAGCAACAAAGGTCACATCATATCGCGGCATAATGAAGCTGCCATAGACATTCAAACGAACATCATCGGTCTCCCAGCCGGTAAAGACATACCCCAGACGTTTTGGGATATAATCGGAAACTGTTTTTTGGATTCCCGGCAGAACATTATATTCATTTGAGGGCATATGGAAAACCCGATCCGTAGTCCCGGTTTTATAGAAAATATCATAGTGTTTTTCCTGGCTATCGGGAATTCCGTTGTGGTTCGCGTCGCGGTCCCACGTTGCCGTAAAGGTTACGTCTTTCCCCGGCATTATGAACTTCCCGTACCGGTCTACAGCAACATCATCCGTCACCCAGCCGGCAAATATCCAGCCGACGCGTACAGGCTTTCTTGTAGAACGGGACTGCGTTGATCCTTCAGCAACATCATAAACGTTATCGGGCATATGAAAGACCGTGTCCTGTGTTCCTGATTTATACCGAATGTCATAGGAATCCGCTTCATCACGTTCCCACGTTGCCGTGAAGGTTACGTCCTTCTCCGGCATCGTGAACTTCCCGTTCTCTACCGTTACGTCATTCATCTCCGAACCAGTG
>CALWJF010000078.1 GCA_944380935.1 uncultured Clostridia bacterium | reverse complement strand
GAGGGCTGCAAACCATGTCTTCTTTTGTCCTCTTTTCAATTTTGCGAAACTTATTCTACCTTATCGGAATACCGCCTTGCTTTCCAGCATACAATGAAACACATTCAACTTCCTTTATACCGCGTTTGGAAGATACTCTTCGACTAACGCGAGAATTCTAAAAATAAAGAACTATTTATACAGCAGGTTGTAATAAAACTGAAATAAAACCGTAATGCTCCTGAAACAGACATTTTCAGTGAAATGTGTTATGATATGCATATAGAAAAAGAGGCCCAATACCATACCCAAAGTAAAGGAGGAATACCAATGGATCAGGCCAACACAATTAACTTTGAATTGAACCGCGCTCAGGAATTACATGCGTCGCTTGACCTTGTTTATTCCGCCTTAAAAGAAAAGGGGTATAACCCCGTTATGCAGCTTGTCGGCTACATACTCTCTGAAGATCCTACTTATATTACTGCGCACAATAATGCCCGTAAAATTATTGCGAAAATAGACCGCGATGAGATTTTAGCGGAACTTTTAAAAAATTATCTTGACAAACCGCAGAATTAATTAAGGCTGTTCATACAAAAGAACCCCCCACTCCTTGAAAAAGGAATGGGGGGTTTGGCTTTCTTACGCTTCCCAAAGCGTATGGCATGCTTCCTCCAGCATCTGATAAACTGCCTGCGGCTGTTTTTCGGTTTCCATATGCGGAATTCCTGAAAGATGCATTGCATAAGGTTTCTCTTGTGTATAAGATCCCCATTCCGGCATCGGCGTGCCATCCTGATCCAAACCATTGGGATTCCCATTTTTTACAAAGTTTGTCCAGTAGTTACACACCTTTCTGGCCAGCTCATAATGCCTACCTTCGAAAGGTCGCCAACACAGCTGCAGGGTCTCAAACACAAACCACAATTCCGCTGAATGAAAAGCACCATGATCATCCCCCGGCATATCCGAATCAAAGACATATAAATAAGCATCCTTGCCAAAATCTGCAAGACGGCGAGCCAGCAGCTCATAACCAAATCGATGCACATTAACATTACACTGTGCAAGCTGCGACTGCAAATCATTTCCAGCTTGCGCACACAGCGCAAGAATTTCCTCTGCTCGATCCGGGAAACAGCTTTGTACCTTTTCAATAAGCATTTGTTTGTCTTTGCAACTATGCAACCAATTGGCATCCTTCTGCGTACAGCCAAAGAGCATCGGAACTTTTAAAAACTTCCCTTCAGACAGAAGCGTTCGCGGATGTTCCGGAATAAAATCCCCATCCACACAAACGCCCCAATGTGCAGCGGTATACTTCACTCCCGCAATACGCAGTGTTTCCGCATCCACTTGCCGCGCTTCGGCAAGGCTTTTGACACCAAGTGAAGCAAAAAATTCCGCACCCTCGGCTTCAACACGCTCAAGCGGAGGATAATTATAACCGAAATAGGGAATTCCGGCGCCAGACTGGCTGATGACACGATGGAAATCACCCGGCTTCGTATAGGGCGTCATGGAATGGAACAATACGCTCCGTCCACCTGCGGACTGTCCGCAAATGGTTATATTGTCCGGATCCCCACCAAATGCTGCGATATTCCGCTTTACCCAGGTCAAGCCTGCACGTTGATCATGAAGGGCAAAATTGGCATAACCCTCCCCATTTGCCTTTCCTTCGGCTGTAATCTCCGAATGGGCCAGAAAACCAAAAACGCCTAGACGATAAGCAATGCTGACAAAGACCACGCCGCGCTTAGCCATATGTTCGCCGGTAAACTCCATTTCAGATGTATATCCGCCCTGCATACCGCCGCCGTGATACCAAACAATTACCGGTAACGAATCGTCAAAGTGCACCGAGGGCGTCCACACATTTAAATAAAGGCAGTCTTCACTCTGTTCAAAATCCGGATCGACATAGAATTCACGGATATACATATTCTCAAAATCCGTGTGAGGCCGTTGTTGCATAGCAGCCGGGGCAAAAGTATAACAATCCCGTACGCCATCCCAACTTTTTGCCGGTTGTGGTACACGCCACCGATTCTCTCCTACAGGCGGCGCAGCAAAGGGAATACCCTTAAAAACCGTCACCAATGGATAACTGGATGCAGCACCACGAACAAAACCATTTTCTGTTTTAACAATTCTTTTCATCTTTGTTTCTCCAAAGTTTATCCGCAGCATAATTGAACATTGCTGTAAAGGCCAGAGTTTCATCTTTTTTCGTCATTTCCAACTCAAAACGGAATTCCATCGCTCGACGATTGCTATCTGTATATTTCTCCCATACCGGCATTGGTGTGCCATCAATATCCAACCCATTGGGATCACCGGTTTTGGCAAAATTTGCCCAATAATTGCACATCTTACGAGCAAGATCATAATGCTTCCCAACAAAAGGCCGCCAGCATTTGGCAAGCGTTTCAAACATAAACCACAACTCAGATGAATGAAATGCGCCTTGATTATCCCCCGGCATGTCACCGTCAAACAGATATACATAGCTTGCAAGACCATCGTCCGCAACACGAAGCGCCAGAAGTTGCGGTGCAAAAAAAGCCGCCTGCGCTTTACAATTTTTACGCATTTCATCTATGTCATAGCTGTCGTAATCAACAAGCTCCAAAAGTTTTTCTGCAATTTCCGGATAATTCTTTTCTATGGATGCCTTGAATTCATCTGGTGTGCGGCCGGTTATATAGCCACTGCCGAAATCCGTATCTTTTGAGGTGTTTCCAATCATGATCGGTACGCGCAACCAACGGTTTTCTGCAAATGAAACGGTCGCATCTTCTACCAGAAACTTACCATCTATACAAGGTGCAAAACGGAAATCGTTTAAATTTGCAAAGACCAAATCGCGTAAAGTTTCTGCATCCATTGCCCTGGCTTCAGCTAAGCTTTTACAGCCAATATGCTCAAGAAAGCGTACACCCTCTGCTTCTGCATCTTTTAAGGTATATTGGAACCGGGATTTTACACCATAACTCATTCCCCCGCCGGATTGAATAATGGCGCGATGAATTGTTTTAGGATCGGTTGTCGGGCTAACCAACTGTGCAATGGTACTTCCTGCGCCTGCGGACTGTCCAAACAACGTTACATTATCCGGATCACCACCAAAATTGGCAATATTACGGTGTACCCATGCAAGCGCCGCCTGCTGGTCAAGATAACCGAAATTCGTGCAGTAATCCTCCCCACATTCCGCAGTCAGCTCCGGATGCGCAAAATATCCAAAAATATTAACACGATAGTTTACCGTTACCACTACCAGTCCGCGACGGGCAAGCCGTTCACCATCCAGCTCCATCTGCGCAGTATAACCCCAAAGAGATGCTCCGCCGTAAAGATACACCATAACCGGAAATTTCTCATCACCCGTCATCGCAGGTGTCCAAATATTCAAATTTAAGCAGTCCTCACTCATGGGAAGATCTTGGTCTACATGCCACTCCTGTGCGTTTACATTGGCTCCAACCCCAGGTTTACGCTGCATAGGAGAATCGCCATAGACATAACATTCGCGCACGCCATCCCAAGGCGCATGCGGCTGTGGTGCGCGCCAACGCAAAGCACCGCTTGCCGCAGCTGCATATGGGACACCCAGAAATGCTGTGATTCGCGGATCTGCCGCTGGTGCACCCTTAACTTTTCCATATTCTGTATTCGCAACTCTTAACATAGGTTCCTCCCTTGCAAACCAAATTTTTATCAATCATATTGTAATAAAAAATCTTCCCAATGTCAATGCAGCCTATGCAAATCAAAGATCCTTGTTTTTACATATAGTATTCTCATGACGCATTGTACAATGATAAGAAGAAGGCTCGACAACCTTTATCCGGAACAGATTATAGCAGACAGAAGAAAAAACAGCGCGATAGGAACACCGCGCCATTACATAAAAGGATTAACATGCAATTGCTTAGTCTAACTATTTCTTATTCTCTACAAGCGCAGGATTAGCCAGTGACTTCAAACTCCAGGGCATCATCAAAATCACATAATTTATAAAGTTTCCCTTTTATTTTTATAGACTACTATTATAAAAATATTTCGATCTATCATAAAAGCTCCTTTAAGTATACCATAAGATCGGAGGGATACTTCCCATCCATAACACATTTGGTCAATTCTCGCACAGAATATTCTTCAAAAGCATTCCATTTTCCTACATCATCTCCAGATAAATAATAAGAACTATCTATGTCTGGATATTGATATTTTATTTGTAAATTTTGCTGTTTCAAAAGCAATATAAGGTCATGAATAACATGATGCAGAAATTCGTGTACCACAGATTCAGTTCTGAAGGCCCCAGAACTGAAAACAAAGCAGGTATTCTTCATATGATAGTCAGCAGAATAAACGCATTTTATCGGATTGATGACAACTTGAATGTTTTTTATCGGGGAATGATACTGTTGTATGCACTTATTCATGCAGGTATGAATAAGGCTCAGTTCCTTTTTGTATGCATCGTTTTGCTCAGCAATCCATTGTTGCTCCCATTTAAAATAATTTTTAAATCCGGTACTATCAAGAACAACTTTTAATGCGGTAGGAAACAACGCCAGCCAGTTCCACAGTTCGATTCCTCGTTCATGCTCTGCAATATTACCCGCATTCATAATTTGATTACGAAAACCATCGAAATTTTCATATCCTGTACAATTTGGAAGCAAATAAAAAGTCGCTGTTTCCAGAAGCGCGGCACGAGGCCAGTATGGATAGACCTCGCAGGTTGTCTGTCTGGTGTCTGAAAAGAAAGAGGGGGCGCATTGAGGCATTGCAAATTTACGGAGCGTATCAGTATGCTCATTACCTCGCCCAATAGAAAAAAAGTCATAGCCGCATTGTAGCAAGGCATAGTAAATTGCAGAGATTGTCGGGATACTGGAAATCTTTGTTTTCCCGGTTTCAGACATTGCGTTATTCCTCCTTTTGTTAAGGCATTTCATTCGTAAACTACTTGCTTTAAAAGCTTATTCTATTGAGCTTTCAAAACAAGTGTGTAGCATGTCCGTATGAGAACGATCTTATATCTTCAATATCAATCTGCAAATCTATCGAATTAAAGTATAGCTACTCACAAGTCGAACAAGAGATACCCTACCAAGTGAGAATGACAACAGATACACTGCTAGGGCGCCATTGTGTATTAAATCAGCATATACAACAAAATTCTTATAGATGAGATCGTTAAATTCCAAACGTTCAGCTACTTTATTCACTGGTATAATATATCCTGCTGCAATCGTTTGGATTTCCATTTAAAAAAGTTCCACACAGGCGATATCAACTTAAACTTTAAAAAATAATTGATATTTCATAGTATATACCCCCCAATTTCAATATTTATAGTTAAAAAAAGAACGATGTGATTATAGAATTCCACATCGTTCTTTTCATTGTCGTTTATAATCCTTTCAGACAGGTAAGATACAATCGTAATCTTTTTCGATCTATCATCTTATTAAGCACCCATCTAAAGCTCCGCACTGTTAAAAAGGGGTCTTTTCGGTTTCTATCTGTTCCTTACCCTCTATAATCGCTGGATTCCATAATTGCTGTATTAGTCGTCTCGTTGTAATCGACTTCAAATTCAAGGGCATCACCAAGATCACGTAGTTTGAAGTAATTATAACCGCCAATATTGTAAACATAAACAGACTTATACACATCGTCAACATAGAAAGCCCAGGAACTGGCCACACAGGTTTTTGACTGATCCGTACCTGTCTTAAGGTCATCTGCAGCTTTGGTGTAATTACCGCCAAGTGTACAGTACACTTCACGTTTTGAAGTGGTCTCTTTTACCTCAACAGAAAACTTTGATCCCGTACTGGCCATCAACGCTGCAATATCACGCAGTTTCAGATAATTATAGCCGTCAATATTATATGCCTGAAGGGAAACATTTTCACCATTGCAAACAATCTTCTGCGCTGACAAAACACAAGATTTGTGCGTCGGCGTCTTAGTTTCCGTATAAATGCTGATGACAACCGTACCGGTAAAGAGATATGTCCCGCCACTGGAATATGCATCATACGTAAACGATGCCTCTCCACTGGTAACACTGGGTCTAAACTTTACATTCGCTATCTGCGTTGTCTTATTCGTTGCAGCATAGTATGCGGTTGACGAACCTACCGAACTACTTGTCGTCTTATGGTACAGTTTGCCGCCGGAAACTTCGCTAACATTAAAATACACATGGCTCAGATCAAAACCGGTAGCATCTTCACACACATCCTTGAAATCGCTAACATCCATAGCTAGTAATTCACCGGATTTTCCGGTATATTGAATTTCTTTGACTGCCCCAGAAGTGACGGAAATTACAAGCGTCCCTTTACGGGAAGATAGCGTAGAACTGCTGGAAGATTGCTTATAATAGATGGTAAACGGCATTGTCACGTAGTAGTTCGTACCAGATGGAACATACGATACATATCCAATACTAGCATGATCGTTTGAGGTATTGGTATAGAAATTATAGTCGTCAATCATATCCTCCGTAATCACCGTACTCGAGTAATACAAAGTTCCGGTATCCGGAATAGCGCTAAACTTAACCGATTCAAAAACATAAGTACTCCGAATCGACTTTATATAATCGCTAAAATCCGATGCAGCAAAAGTTACTCGATTATTCGTTGTGGTCTGATACAAAATATCCGTATCAATCTTCGTATCACGAGGCGTAATAATTGTCAGACTTCCACTTAATTCATACACGTTCTTATCAAAGGTGACAAAGAGCGTATAATCAATCTTGTATGTCCCGGCAGTTGCTGTTGGAACATAATAAAGTCCCGAAATAGGATTGGTTGCCTTATTGGCAATAGAACTTGTAAAATAATATCCATTTACTGTAGACAATGCCGTTTTGGACGAATTGGAATACAAAGTACCGTAATTCGACATCGTCGTAGTCGGCTTGTCAAAAACAATATAGTCCGCAGTTGCAGTCTTTCCGAAAGCAAGTTCAACTACCGCTTCGATCTGATCTGCAAAAATTATTTTTTCTTTATCTTCGTTACTCAATGCAAACGGGTCACGGGATCTGAGATTAAGCTCCACATCCAAACCGGAACCGTTATAAACCGTATAAATCAACGTACCGGTATACACCGTTTCACGGCCATAGGCATAGTATGTTATCTCAACCGTACCGGAAGTCGTACCGGGGATATAATAAAGACTATCCGAAATTGAAAATTCTTTAATAGACGACGGATTCGTCTTGGTGGCAGAAAGATAACCATATGTACCGGTAGTTGTCCAACTCGTACCATTAAAAATTGTCTTGGTTGTGGTTATATCCTTCCCCTTACTATCTTGCCCTGTTACATAGGTGATTTCCGCACTGACAACCTTGAAAGATGAGATATAATCACTTTTGATTTGCGCACTGATATCAGAAGCATCAATCTGGCCATAGTAGGACCCGCCCGGAACATAAATAGAGTAGGCGCTGAGATCAGCAACCGTTCCGGTCTTTAACTTTTTAAATACGATCGAGCCCAGATACCGAGCGCCGTCATCTGTCGTTGCAACATAGTAAGCGCGTACATCGGAGGTATAATTCTTTGAAGTAACCGTAATGCTGGAGGAATTGATGACCCGGTATTCCGTTCCGCTGACTATCGTGTCGTTACCAAGCTTCATTGTCAAATCACTGGATGAAAATGTAAATGTAATTCCAGTAATTTCAACATCCTCGCCGCATTCTTCGCTAATCTCGGAAATAGAGAAATCCGCTGATTGCGTAGCACCATTTAAAGAAATGCTAAACTCATCTACATTCTGATCCGCTTGCGCCTTATAAGCAGTTAAATTTATCTCGCCTTGGTAATATTTGTTATCGGTCGTCAGCGTATAAGACAGCGCTGCGTCGGCAGACAATTTATTACCGACAAAAACAATTTCTACATAATCATTGATAGCAAGCGAAACACTTTCGTCTAAAACAGGAGTTTTGGTAATCGAACCATTTGCCGCCGTTTTTACTACATAAGCCATTGAGACTTGTGCACTGGAAGTAGACAAGGAAAGAGTCATTTTATTCGCCGTAACAAGTCCGCAAGCTGTCAGGAAATTAATAGCTGGGATCTGAACTACCGTATCATTTTGTCCCAGTTTAATATCAATGTCCTCTGCTGTACCAACCGATGATGTAAGACGGATTGTACCTGTATAATCGAATGTTTCACTGCCATTAGATGCAGTAGCTTTATAGATTGCTGTAGTGCTGGTCAAAGCGCCATTGGCTTTAAAGGAAATTGAGGACGATTCGGAAACATTAAGTGTCGTATTGGATAGGATTGCCTTGTTTCCGGAATAAAATGCACCATTTCCGGAGAAAGAAATACCATTGATTGCTGATATCTCCCATCCCGGATATGCAGCTTCAAGCGCTTCATTAAAACTGTCTATCCGGATAACGGATTCTTGCGTTCCAATGTACCCAACTTCCATCTCTCCGACTGAAGGGGCGCTGATATTTACCGTTAAAATCAAATCGTTGATTTTTTTAGAAGCCTTGTCATATCCGGTAACCTTAATCTCAGCACCACTTGCGGCCCCAGGTCCGGCCTTCAGTTCAACAATCGCCAAATCTGTCGCTGTAATTTCCGGTTCTGATACATTATAGGTACCAATTACCAACGAATAGCCATCTGCTTTGGCAAAATCAAATTTGACATAACTCAAATCGCTGCCAAATTTTGTTTTTATACTGGAAAGCGAAGCAGAAGACATCTGTTCAATCGACAAAGTTGCCTCCAGCGGCTCAGGCTCTTTTACCGTTATATTCAGCGTTGCCTCTGAAGTCCGTTCGCTTTCGGAAGTTTTCCCGATTACCGTGACAGCCACATTGCCTACCGGCTGAGAATCGGCTACTGAAACAGAATATTTTCCTATATCCGCAGCCGAAATTTCCGTACCAGAAGCTACTTCTTTTCCTGATGCATCCAGAATCGTAACACCCTTACCTACTGTGTCAAGTGTAATGGACGTCAGATTTTCTCCAAAAACTGAAGTCCAACTCGGATTCACACTGCTCAGAGAAGGCCGGGTATACGAACCCTTTGTTACAGTTAAAGCTGTTGTTTTCGTTGCAGCCATGCTCATCGGAAAAATCGAGATAATGAGCGCAAGGGCAAGCAACAGCGATACTGCTTTCTTTAGCCCTGTGTTCGTCATAGTTTGTTCTCCTTTCCTTATCGGAATTTACCCACCCAATATTAGTCTTATTTGGTACAAAATCCAAATTAAGCCTGTCTGTATTCTTTACTGTACACCATCCCAAAAGAGAAGTCAAGTACAAAAGTAAAATTTTGACATTATTTTGTAACCCAATGTAATTTTTACATTTTACAATATTTTACAATATCTTTTCAAAAATAAGTCTTTTTTATAACGTATGCATACGTCATACCTTTTCTTCTGCAGACACTAAGATAGACGTTAAGATAAAGTAAAAAATTTCCTATTTATGAAAACACGCGCAGGAAAATATTTTCCCGCGCGCAAAAATATATCTTTTTATCGAGCCAGCCAGCCTCCGTCAACGGCAATTGTAAATCCATGGATGTAGTTGGCTGCTTCAGAGGCAAGAAAGACAGCTGCTCCGCCAATATCCTCAGGTACACCCCACTTCCCCGCCGGAATACGGCCGAGGATCTCTGCGCTGCGCTGATCGTCTGCACGCAGTGCAGCAGTATTATTCGTTACCATGTAACCGGGTGCAATACCATTAACATTGATACCATATTTTGCCCATTCGTTTGCCATTTCACGTGTTAGGCCAAGCACCGCACTTTTTGACGCAGTATAGGCAGGTACACGAATACCACCCTGATAGGAAAGCATCGATGCAATATTAATAATTTTCCCGCCTTTCCCTTGCGCAAGCATACGGCGTCCGACTTCCTGAGAAAGAAAGAACAAAGTTCGAATATTGGTATTCATCACATCGTCCCAGTCTTTCATGGAATAATTTTCCAAATCTTCGCGCCGAATAATCCCTGCATTGTTCACCAAAATATCGACTTGTCCAAAATGCGAAATCGTCCCATCCACAATCGGCAATACGCAATCTGTTGACATCAAATCCGCTTTAATCTCAAAAAAAGCTCCGCCGATTTTTTCAATATATTCGCGAGTTTGCGTCATATCGCTACGGCCGACACCAACGATTTTTGCACCTGCTTCAGCAAACGCCCAGCAAATCCCCTGGCCAAGACCAGTATTGGCACCGGTAACAATTGCCACCTTATTTTTTAAACTGAATTTGTCCAGTATCATAATCCTATTTCCTTTCTAGATTAAAATCATCTTATTTTATAAGAAGGTCTTTATTTTATTATAGAGCTAAAGGGATAAAAAAACAAGATCCTTCAATACTTTATAATGGTAAGAAAAAACGTTGATTTTCCACTTTACTTTTTTTAAAAAAAGTGCTATACTTATAGTCGATGATAATATGCGCCTGTGGCTCAATGGATAGAGCATCAGATTCCGGTTCTGAGGGTTGGGGGTTCGAGTCCCTTCAGGCGTGCCATGGAAGATTGCCAATTTAAATTGACAATCTTTTTTTATATCATACTGCGTTTATCATGCAGTCGTTCTGGTAGTTTAAGTCTAACAAAAAAGCACATATTGATTTCTCTGATCTTTTTAACTACAATCCATTTATATCTAAGGGATCGAGGTGAAACAGATGGATTTTAAAGCTTCGTTAATGCAGTACTGCGATATTCCTTCTGATAATCAAGTTCTTATTATTACTGATAAAACTCAATATCAAATTGCAGAATTTATTAAGAATGAATTAGATAACGATTGCGAAATAATTGAATTTGAACCCTCAAATACCTTACTGAATCGATTAAATAAGTTGAAAGAGGATGATTTATTATTTGTGATTCTATCATCTGATACCTTCATTAAAAATGGTGCAAACAATTATTTTTCACCTTTTAGAGCCCCGGAAAGCTTTGTGGCCAAATACATTTTTATACGGCTTAATATATCAAAAGAATCATTATTACAGGGTTTATCAACACCAAAAACCTTGGTTTATAATAAAATCGCAGAACGCGAAAAATTAAATTTTAATCAGACTGTACGCATTGTTAATAAAAGTGGCACAAATCTTGTATTACAAATTAACTCTTTTAATACCTGTTCATTTGAAGTGACCAATACGTGTAAGTATGCTTTTTTACCGCCCTCCGAAACCTCCGCTGAAGTTATAGCAGGTACCGCTAATGGTAAAATCGTGATTGATGTAACAGTAGGACAGTTGTATTATTACGGTGAGTTATTGGGGTATTTTGGAGTCATCAAAACACCAATAACTATGATCGTAAAAAACGGATTGATTGTCGATATTTATGGTGATGATATGGCAAGCGAGTTAAAAGAAAAATTATTTGCTTTACCAATGGAATGCCGTGAACTTGTTGAACTAGGTCAAGGCCTATCGAAAATGAAACCGACAGGATTAATTGGTATTGATGAAAGCATCATAGACACCTGTCATTTTGGTATTGGTGACGGCGGAAAATGTGGCGTACATTTGGATGTTGTCATATCAAATCCAACAATTGAAAAAATGAATTAAGTTTTTATCAAACCATTAGGATGAATAGAATTTTATCACAAATTCAAAAGAGTTCTGTTAAGAAATTTTGCTAGGGAAAATCAAAAAACCTGAACGGAAAACGTTCAGGTTTTTTGGCAGGGGCAGTAGGCTTCGAACCCACGGCCTACGGTTTTGGAGACCGTCGCTCTACCAGCTGAGCTATACCCCTATATAAAATATTATACATCAATTTGGTGGATCTTCAGGGACTCGAACCCCGGACCGACCGGTTATGAGCCGGTTGCTCTAACCAACTGAGCTAAAGATCCAGAGATATTAGACTGGGCGCTTAGAATAAACTAAGCGCCCAGTTTGGCTCCCCCTGTTGGGCTCGAACCAACGACCCTGCGGTTAACAGCCGCATGCTCTACCGACTGAGCTAAGGAGGAGTGTCGGCGCCGACCAATTTTCCCGGGACGTCTCCGTCCAAGTATCGTAGGCACTGAAGAGCTTAACTACCGTGTTCGGAATGGGAACGGGTGGACCCTCTCAGTCATAGGTACCGACTATGTCAGTC
>CALWJF010000077.1 GCA_944380935.1 uncultured Clostridia bacterium | reverse complement strand
TGCAAGTGGAACTCGCACAAGTCCAGCATGAGATTGAAACGCTCATTGACACACTGACCGGGGCAAATCCCATCCTACTCTCCTATGTGAACAGTAAGATTGAAGAACTGGACGGACGCAAGCAGGAACTTGTCAAAAAGATAGCGGAGTTGAGTGTGGATACCATTAGCCCGGAACAGGTCAAAGAAATCTCCGGCTATCTGGACACATGGGATGAAGTGGACTTTGACGATAAGTGGCGAGTGGTAGATTTGATGATTTCCGCAATTTACGCCACAAGCGAAAGTATCAACATCGTTTGGAAGATATGATGGCGCATAAGCGCCGCCATACAATGCAACCTTTCGCCCTTTGTAAACTAAGCTACACCATCTTTTATTGGAAAATTGTGATTGTTCGAGCATAAGAAGGAATAATCTCCAGATCCTTTGGTTGAAAGAGAAAGCTTTTTCCGGCAATATGGGCAGATTAAAAGATCCGAGGCATAATGCAGGGCATAGTCTAACCCATCTGTTGCTTGACTTCTAAAAAATAGTTTGGAAAAATATGGAGCAAGCTCCTGGATAAGCGTACTGCTAAGTAACTCTGCCGGGATAAGGGCAGTTTGCTGTTTTTGTTCCTGTTTTTGGATACTGTGTATGCATATAGAAAAATCTATTTTTCCATCTGCAAGATCCTTCGCTAATGCAAGAAGAGCAGTTTTTGAACCATATGGAGATATGCTACGAAGTAGGCAACGTGATTCTTCATTTGGAATGAGAGAAAGAATGGCATCGGATAATACTTCCTGCGCAGTGGGCCGAAAATTTAGCTCACTTTCTACAATACTGTCAATCGTTGTATGAAACATCCATGCAAGATCCCTTCTTTCCATAATTATATGTATAGTATAAACGGAAATCCAAGTACGGGACAAGATAATAATGGTAGAGTGGCTGTTGTACAAATTCAACTGAAAATAGATCTTTTTACAAAAACATTATCACATTCCAACCTTGCCTATCCATCTCCGCCGCAGCCAAAGTGTCATAACGGTAAGCCCACGGACCCATTCGTCACAAGCCTGCGCAATCCAAAGTCCGACTGCACCCAATGTGCATACTGTTGAAAAAATATAGCCGCCACCAACATTAACTAGCCAAATAGAGCTTACTGCGATCAGCATAGGCCAAAAAACATAGCCGGCGCTGCGCAGGCCATAGTTGAATGTGTGGTTTAGTGCACGACCAAGATGAATAAAAATGTCAACCAATAAAAGCTTTTGTGCAATGGCGATTATTTGTACATCCTGTGTAAAGATTTGCAAAAGTTGTGCAGAGGCCAGATAAAGCGTAAGACCAAAAATTAAATTGGACGAAAGAATTTTAAAATAAGAACGATTAACAAGATGGTATGCTTCTTCATATTTTCCTGCACCGATACGATGCCCGGCCAGGATTTGCATGGCTTGTCCGATTGATAAGCCAACAACATAGGCATAGTAATCAATATTTTGTACATACACTTTTGCTGACAGCGTTGCCGCACCAAATCCTGTTAAGAAGCCTGTTGTAACAACCTGACCTAAAGTATAGCAGATTCCTTCCATTCCCGACATGAGTCCTATTTTAACGATTTGAATTAAGCGGGCAGGTCGAATTTGAAAAAGATCCTGTTTTTGTATTCCAAACCGTGCATGAATTAGCAGTATGGATAGGAGTACTGTACCAATTAGTTCACTGAAAGCCCGAATAAAAGCTACACCTGATACACCGTATAATGGAATTTCAAATGGACGGAAAATTACCAGTGCTGTTCCGGCAAAATTAAGGATATTGTTGATGAATACAGCAGCCATCGGAATACGAGCATTTCCGTGACAGCGAAAAATACATGACAGCATCGCAGAAAGCGATAAGAATATAGAAGCGGCTCCCGTAATCCTCAAGTAAGCAGCAGCGTTGGGGACAAGCGCTTCTTCTAACCCAAGAAGCCGAACAAAAGGTTCTGCTAAAACAGCGAGTACGCAACTTGTGATGAGACCGAGGAGTGCCATTGCGCCAATAGCATTGGCGCAAGTACGCCCTGCTTCCTCTTGCTTTCCGGCACCCAGGGTTTGATTGATTACTACAGCCGCGCCTGTTGAAATCATCGTAAAAGCGATTACAGCCACATTAATAATTTGATTTGCTACGCCTACAGCTGCAACAGCATCATCGGAAAAACGACTAAGTAGAAAAACATTGACGGTTCCCATGAGATTGCGCAAAATGAGTTCTGCAAGAATTGGAAAGGCAAGAGAAAAAAGAGTGATTTTCTTTGTTTTCATATTCGCAGTCTCCATCATTATGTGTTTGGATGTAGAACAACAGAAGAGTTTTTACGGTTTGATGCTATGCAGCTGTTTAAACAGGCGGAGAAGCACAAAAACAGCAGCAATGGATAGAATTACTTCTGCCACCAATTGCGAATAAGCAAGCCCGTACAGCGGGAATAATGCATTCAACAAATAGATTGCCGGGATTTCAAGGACAATTTTGCGCAGTATTGCAAAAACAAGGGCATATCGTCCCATCCCCACTGCTTGAAAGACACCGACCGCAAGGAAATCCAGGAATAAAAACGGAAGGCCAAAGCAAAAACCACGTAAAAACCTCGCGCCATATGCGACAATTTCACTGTTGTCCATAAACAGGCCAACCAGAAATGCTGCTCCGAAAAAATAGAATATTGTTACGCACAATACAAAACCCAACGCAATTTTTGCAGAAAAAAGCAGCGTTTGCTTCATACGTTGATAATTTTCACTTGCGTAATTATAACTGATCAACGGCATAATCCCTTGCGACAGTCCCAAGGCAATACTGAATGGAATGGTATTAATTTTTTGTGCAATGCCCATAGCTGCGACCGCATCTGCTCCAAACCCGGCTGTAAAGTTGTTCAGAATGGTCATACCCGTGACATTGAGCAGATTTTGAATGGATGCGGGGATACCAACACCGCAAATACCAAAAACAATATCGCGGCGGAAACGGAATGCACGAGGCCGAATACAGATATAGGAATTTTTACGATGAATAGCCATCCAAACAAAAAAATATCCGCAGGCAAAGCAGTTGGAAAGAAGGGTTGCAAGCCCGGCGCCTGAAGCCCCCATATCTAGTCCCCAAGGTAAGATAAAGATCGGGTCGAGAATGATATTCAATAGACATCCGCTCATTGTACCGAGACTGGCGTGCAGGGAATTTCCCTGTGCACGAACCATATAAGCCATAACAACATTTAAAATTGCTGGAGCAGCGCCAAAGCTTACAGTCCAAAGCAAATATGCTGCAGTTGCTTCAGAAGTTTCACTATTAGCGCCCAAAAGAGAAAGAAGTGGATTCCGTAAAATTGTACATATGAGAGAAAAAAGTACCCCCGAAGCTAATGCACAGTAAAAGCCAAAAGCACTACTACTGGAAACTGTATCATAATCTTTTCTTCCCAATGCTCGACTCATCATGCTGGAGCTCCCAACGCCAAACAAGTTATTGATAGCATTAAAGGCCAACAAAACCGGAGCAGCCAATGTTACAGCTGCATTTTGTACAGGATTATTCAGCATACCGACAAAATAAGTATCTGCCATATTATAGATGACCATAACTAAAGAGCTTAAAATTGTAGGAACAGCAAGTTTTATGACTGCTCCCGATATGGGCATCTGTTCAAATAAAAATTCTTTTTTTGTACGATCCATGGTGTATAACTCCTTTTCAATAGTATAAATAAAAGAAAAACGACCTTTTGTCAACAAAACAAAAAGTCGTTTGATCTGGAGCGGGTTACGAGATTCGAACTCGCTACCTCCACCTTGGCAAGGTGGCGCTCTACCAAATGAGCTAAACCCGCAAAAATGGTGCCTCCGGGCGGAATCGAACCACCGACACGGGGATTTTCAGTCCCCTGCTCTACCAACTGAGCTACAGAGGCATATGGCGACCGAGAAGGGGCTCGAACCCTCGACCTCTAGCGTGACAGGCTAGCGTTCTAACCAACTGAACTACTCGGCCAAAACTGGTGGAAACAACAGGGCTCGAACCTGTGACCCCTTGCTTGTAAGGCAAGTGCTCTCCCAGCTGAGCTATGCTTCCCTACTGTACTGACTTCTTGAAGTCAGCTTCTGTAGTATACACAGTTTTTTCTGTTTTGTCAAGCATTATTTTTTGAAAGCCGTACTTTTTTTAAAAAATTTTTTAAGCAAAAGACTTTCTTCGGCAGCAAGTTTGAGCATTTGAAAATTAATGTCTAAGTCTAAAACTTTACTGATCAGCTCAATAAGATTAAGACGTCTGGTTTTAATCAACCAGACGTCTTTTTTCTTTTGTAAATCCCCGCATCGGCCGTTGCAGGCAGAATTAATAACCTACGGTCTCGTAGGGCGGGATGCTCTCTTGGGCTTTACTGCTTCCAACATCCTAATTCGGGAGGCCTGCAAACCACCTTTGAAGTCACATCCCTTGTTATTAATTGTAGGATAATAACAATACCCGCTCACGCACCATGCAGGGCATTTCTATTATAACATGTGAACACAAAAATACAAGGAGTTTTTTCCGAAAAAATCAGGCAGGCACACCAGCCTATTCCTCATCTTCTTCATCCTCTTCTTCGTCGCCATAAAAGTCTTCAGATTCCAAACGCTCAAGGAACATACCATAAACGGTCTCCAGTTCACGTTCATCCTCGATCGATTCCAACATTTCATCTTCTTCGCCCTCGTTAATTAGCTTTAAAATCACGAGCTCGGCTTCATCCAACGCACTCATTTCTGCTGGAATAAAAGCCATATAGGTTTCCCCATTATATTCCAGGGTGTCTAAATGCTCGAATTCCTCTTCATTTCCATCTTCATCCGTCAAAACAACAAAATCATTACCATATTCTTCACTCATAACGCGTCTTCTCCTTGCGTTTTTCTAGTATTTCTTGCACACACTGTGCATTGTATTGTATCATGATCTATCAATTTGTCAAGCGGTGAACTACTTATGCTGTTTTTTGTATGATTTGGTGCAGGTAGGTATACGCATAAGCAAGTTGTGTATCCTCCAAATATTGTGCGTCTAAAAACGCTGAGGTGAGCTCGTCAAGAATTTGAAGCATCTGCATATCACAGTAACCTGAATAATCCAAATCATAGGCTATATACAGTTGAGAAAGCGCTGCATCCGTTTGTGTATCCCAGATTCCATCTATGTCTGAAAACAGGTAACCAAGCAGATGAAGCCGTTGTTCCATTGCCAGGATTTGCTCCTGAGAACTATCTGTATAGAAATTTTTATTTGTATCCATCGGCACGCAGGAAGCAGACTCCATTTGAACCAATTCATTTTCAATTGAGATTGTAGGTGTTATACCGACATCATTATAATCGCCGGTTTCTGGAAGCTCGAGCGTCATAGTGGCAAGTACGAGTTTATCTCCATAAAAAGTCCAATTGGAAAGCCCTACAGCTTTTCCATAAGTAGTTTCCCCAATGAGCGTATATCCGAGATCTTTTAGGCAACCGGAGACAACTTCTGCGGATGAACAGGTTTGTTTGTTGACCAAAACAAGAATGTCGTCGAACTCCGCACCTCCACCACTTGACAAAAACGAAATGTCTTCATCACGGTAGTGCTCTGTAAAAAGGAGCAAGTCTTCTTCCATAATCAACCGGTTGAGTAGAAATTCCAAATAGGAAATTAATCCGCCGCGGTTATCGCGTAAATCCAAAATTAAATACCGTGCATTTGCATCTGCAAATGCTTCTAATGCTGCATCGACGTCTTCTTCAAACGTGTCGCCGCGGAAAAGTGTAATGTTGAGATAAGCAATGTCTCCGTTTATTTCCCAGCTGACGTTTGGTATAACTACTTCCTGGGCTTGCAGTTCAAAATAGAGAATTTGGTTCTCTCCTGGGCGCAAAATACCCAATGTAGTGGTATCTTGGATAGCTTCAGAAAGAAGGTGTTGTGCGTCTGTATAGGAAAGTGTGCGAATATCGGTTTGACCAATGCTGCAGATCAAGTCCCCCGCTTGCAATCCAGCTTTGCCAGCTGCCGAGTTTTCGTAAATAGAACCGATGCGGATAAAAGGACCGTAGGCGGATACAGCTGCCCCCAGTCCCGTATAGTTTTCATTGTCCGGATACAACTGTTCATAAACTTCCGGGGCAGATAGATTGGAATATCGGTCATAGTGAGAAAGCATTAAATTTGCCAGGATATAATAATTTTGGATATCTGCCTGAATTTCGGACTTGAAGGCTTTTTTTATTTCAGATACTGCAGGTGCAGTATCCGTCTCAAAATAAGCCATATATGCAACTGCCAAAGGATCGTCTTCTGAATCGGCATAAATATGCTCCTGGCAGATAAGTTTAGCCAGATCGTTCAAAGCCCACATACGTCCGGTAGATGTTTGATAAAAGGCATTGAGCAGGCTCCGTCCAAAAATCAGGATCAGGGAAGCCACGGATACACCAATGATTATTCCGATAATCACCGGTGTTTTTAATTTTTTCAGTGAATAAGGTTTTGCCATTTTTTACATACTTTCCGGCGCTGAAACGCCAATAATTCCAAGGCCAAGGGCGAGGATATCACGCGTTACCGCCGCCAGTTTTAAACGTGCATCCTGTATACGCGTTTCTTCTCCGCGTATACGGCATGCATTATAAAAACGATGAAAATCACCGGCAATATCGATTAAATATTTATTTACACGTGAAGGATCCCGGTCACGTGCGGCCATGGCCATTTCATTAGGCAACTCAGCAATACGTTTGATTAATGCTTTTTCTTCCTGTGTGTTCAAAAGCTCAAGAGAAAGGTTTTGTGCGGGCTGGACGGCTACGCCGTCATGCTCAAGCATTTTGATCAAACTGCAGATACGTGCATGCGCATACTGGACATAATAAACCGGATTTTCCGAATCTTCCCGTACAGCCAGATCCAGATCAAATTCCATTTGAGTTTCTGCTGCTCGCATATTGAAAAAGAAGCGTGCCGCGTCGACAGAGATATCATCAAGAAGATTCGAAAGACTTATAGTTTTTCCCGTACGTTTGGACATACGCACAACTTCCCCATTCTGCATTAGACGAACAAGCTGCATCAGAATAATTTCCAGACGATCGGGATTTACGCCGAATGCGCGGCAGGCGGCTTTTAAGCGGGCTACGTGGCCATGATGGTCAGCCCCCCAAACGTTAATGACCGTATCAAAGCCGCGTTCAATAAATTTATTATAATGGTATGCAATATCGACGGCGAAGTAGGTATAAAAACCATTTGCGCGACGTAGAACATCATCTTTTTCGCAGCCGAAATCAGTTGTACGGAGCCAAATTGCTCCATCTTTTTCATAAGTATATCCTTTTTGAGCGAGAAAATCCACGATTTTGGCAACTGCTCCACTTTCGTGAAGGGTTGTTTCTGAAAACCAGGTATCATAGTGAATACCGTACCGTTCCAAATCATGCTTCATGGCTGGAATATTATGTTCAAGGCCGAATTTTACGAGTGCCGCACGGCGCACTTTTGGATCCACATGCAAATAAGAATCGCCAAATTGGTTGCGGAAGCTTTTTGCAAGATCAATTATGTCTTCACCATGGTAAGCATCTTCAGGCAGCTCCAGGTCCTCATATTCAGGATATAACTGTAAATAACGAGTTTCCAACGATATACCAAATTTTTCCACTTGGTTCCCGGCATCGTTAATTAAAAATTCCCGGCTTACATTCGCACCAGCGAATGTCAAAATGTTTGCCAAACAGTCTCCTAAAACACCGCCGCGTGCATTGCCCATGTGCATGGGTCCAGTTGGGTTGGCCGAAACAAATTCCACCATAATCTTCTGGCCGGCTAAACCGTTGGTACGAGCGAAATCCTTTCCTTCCCGCTCGACAGCTGCAAGAATATCCCGGTACCATTTTTTCCCAAGGCGAAAATTGATAAATCCAGCGCCGGCAATTTCTACAGAGTCAAAATAGCTGTTGGTCAGAAGGATTCTTCCAACGATTTCTTCGGCAATTTTTCGGGGCGGCATCCGAAGTTTTTTTGCGGCAGCCATTGGAAAAGTCGAGGTAAAATCTCCATGCGCAGTATCTTTGGGAATTTCTACTGGAATCGGAAATATTTCTTCTGATTCAGCAAAGATACCTGCTCGTACTGCATCCGTAAACGCTTCCCGAATTAATTTTGCAGTTTCGTCTTTTGCAAGCTGTATAAAATTCATGTGTTCTCCTTTTATATTAAAATCATTTAGGATAAAATTTTATGAGGTGTTTCTACGTCAACTCGAAACAGATTTTCGCCGCTGAGCATATAATCGACTTCAATAGCATAGTCGATGGTTAAAGAACCGCCGTTATCATCAATTTGATTTTTGATATCGCGGGCATGAATACCGATGGTCATGGCGCCGGTTTCCGTATTAAAAACACCAATGTGTTTTTTCCCTTTTTCAAAAACCATATGGGATGGATAAGAGCCGCTTCGCATCATTGTAACCCGTTCATCTTCTATTTTCAGTGTGGTCGTTGAACCCTCCATACCGGTCAGTTCGCTTTCCTTATACATAATATAATATCGACCGTTTTTTCGATAAAGACGTCCGCTGGTAGTCAATTGAATTTCGTCTCCGTCCATTCCGTCATACTTGGGTTTTCCATCAATATGTATAATTACATCTTTCCGCATTTGCCACAACCTCCTTTCTTTACCTGCCAAGAAAAAGCATACGATTACTCTATGATATTATACTACGCTTTTGCTATGCATGCAATGTTCAAATCAGAGAATCTTCAATGAAAAGTGTAGTAAATACTTGATTTTTTATGGAATTTAAAACAATTCAACGTCGGGAATAAAAAATCATTATTTGAAATTTGGCTGTGCCAAATTCATAAGCATCTCATAACTTGACACAAGGCTGGGAACTGCTATAATAAAAGAGCGGAATATAAAGGATTTTTGATATATGCTTTGCTGAATTTGTTCATGTCATTTAGGCTTATTTTAATTTATTTAACTTAGGAAAGTTTGTATGTTGATAATATTATTAACAATTATACTTATCATTGCGTTGTTTATTTTACTTTGGTTGCTGCTGATTTGTCCTTCAGATGTAACCCCCCAATATTACGAGACGTTCGCAAAGCGCTCTTATGCGCATCGTGGATTGCATAACGCTGAAATTCCGGAAAACTCGCTTCCTGCTTTTACAGCTGCTGCACAAGCAGGATACGGAATTGAATTAGATCTGCATATGAGCAAAGATGGGAAAATTGTTGTTTTCCATGATGATGATTTTTTCCGTATGTGTTCAGATAAGCGGAGAGTGGAGCAAACGGGTTATCAGCAGATGAGAAAGCTTCGTCTTGCCGGAACGGAATATACGATACCTCTTTTATCTCAAGTGTTGGATATCGTGGATGCCCGGGTTCCGCTGATCGTTGAATTTAAACATCGAAAAGATTATAAACCGTTTTGTGACGCTGCTATTAAAATATTAGACGGTTATACCGGGGCGTTTTGTGTGGAATCTTTTGATCCCCGGATTTTAGCCTATTTGCGGAAAAAGCGTCCGAAATGGATGAGAGGACAACTTGCCTGCCATTCGTCAGGTAAAAGATTTTGGATTGAAAATTTTGTGTTTACCAATCTCATGTTAAATCTTTTTTCTAAACCTCATTTTATTGCTTATCGTTATACAGAAATAAAAAATATAAATTATCGTTTGGCAACTGGTATACTGAAAGGACTTTCTGCAGTTTGGACGATACGGACGGAACAAGATTTTGAACAGCTATGTAACAAGGATACAGATATAATCATATTTGAGAATTTTGCAGCACCGAAGATGCTTTATAATGAATCTGAAAGATAATGGTATAAGAGAATGAATCAAAGATTTGTAAAGTTATTGTTGTTCAGTACGGTGATTTTACTGTGTATAGTCTTGATGCTTTATTATGCTTTTTTTGCAAAAAGTTAGTTGAAAAATCCCGCATGATGCTTTGCATTGCGCGGGATTTTATGGTAAAATAAAGCAAACACAATGTGCAAGGAGATTTTAATTATGAAAACTGTTGTTAAGCGCCGTCCTTTTGGGCAAACAGGCCTTTCGGTGTCTGAGGTTTCCTTGGGTGCAATGAATCTGCGAATGCTAAAAACGAGACAGGAAGCGATTGACATGGTCAATTATGTCCTGGATCAGGGAATCAATTTGATTGATACGGCTTGGGCGTATACTGGTACGAATGGTTCCGGGGAATTTATTGCCAGCGAAGAAATAATCGGTGAAGTTTTGGAAAACCGCAACGATATTGATGAACCGATCGTAATTATCACCAAAAATCATGGCTATACGCCAGAGGTTTTTGATGAAGAGTTTTCGGTAAGTTTAGAGCGTTTGCGTGTTAAAAAAACGTCGGACGGGCTGTTTATTGGCAACGTAGAAATTCGGCTTGTCGTTTTCTTCCATGGAATCAAGGCGGATCGTTGGCAGAGCATGCAGGAAGTTGGTGCAATCGAGCATGCAAAGCAGCGTCAAGCTGCTGGTGATTTTACGTATCTTGGTTTTTCCGCACACTATGGCGATGGAAAAGAAATTCAGGAAGCAATTGATTCCGGAAATTTCCAGGTTATGGAA
>CALWJF010000076.1 GCA_944380935.1 uncultured Clostridia bacterium | reverse complement strand
GCCTTTGATACAGGCAGCTGCAGCTGGTTGCCGGACCGGCAGCGTTGCGCTTGCCGTGCGCGGTTTACGCGCGCATGCAGGCAAAGCCGCGCTTTGCGACTGCAATACGCTGACCCGACTTCTTGGTCAGCTGATCGAAACCTATTGACAGATCAACCCTATACTAAAAAATCCATCTTCCCGGAAGAATGGGAGGATGGATTTATTTATACCAGAGGTTAGTCTCTTTCTAAAGTTTTAGCAGCATTTGGATATGGGGGATACCATCTTCCAGAAAAACTTCCGAAACCGGAGCAAAACCCTGCTTCTCATAAAACGCACGGGCATATTCCTGCGCTTCAATCCGGATCGCAGCAGCATGAAAGAAATCCCTTGCCGCTGCAATTCCCGCACGCAGCACGCGTGTTCCCAACCCGCAGCGCCGTCGAGCAGCGATCACGCGGCCCAGCGATGCTTCTGCAAAGGAGACGCCCGGCGCAAGTACACGAAGATAGGCTACAAGTTCCCCAGCGTCCCGCAGATAGACATGCAGCGCGCCCTGGTCTTTTCCATCGAGTTCCCGATAAGGACAGTTTTGTTCTACAACAAAAACATCTACCCGCAACTTTAGAATTTCATAAAGTTCCGCACCGCTGAGCTCTTCAAATTTTTTTATACAAAGTTCCATTCTATTTGTACTCCCTAGCGTTTTCCGACGGCTTCGTATCAAAAAACACCCTGTCCTTGGACAATGCCATAAGACAGGGTGAACTTTTTCAACCGACAATATCCACCGAAACCTTGCGTCCTTCACGATTGGATGCGCCGCGGATTACCGTGCGGATTTCTTTTGCAATACGGCCCTGGCGGCCGATTACTTTGCCAATGTCGTCTTTCGCCACGTGCAGCTCCAAAACCAGGCTGCCATCTTCCCCGTCCCGTTCGATTACTTCGACCGCGTCCGGGTCATCGACTAAGTGCGAAACGATATAGATGAGCAACTCTTTCATGAAACGGCTCCTTAACCGAGAATTCCAGCCTTTTTCAGAAGCACCTTTACCGTGTCGGTCGGTTGTGCGCCGTTTTTAATCCAGGCAAGTGCCTTTTCTCCGTCAATATTGATTGCAGACGGCTCTACCATCGGATTGTAAGTACCGATTTCCTCAATAAAACGGCCATCGCGCGGATAGCGGGAATCCGCCACGACAACTCTGTAAAACGGCGCTTTTTTCGCGCCAACTCTGCGAAGTCTGATCTTTACCATTTGTTTTCTACCCCTTTTATATCTGAATTTTATAGAATTCGCATTTTGCGAGTATTCTAAGCATACTTAAAATGGAAGCTTGAACTTCCCGCCCCCACCGCCAAGCGGACGGCCTTTGGCACGTTTCATCTTCGGCATACCGCCTGCAAAATTCGGCATTTGCCCTCCATTCTTCGCAAGCGCACGGGACATCTGCTGGATCATGTCAAATTGCTTCAATAACCGGTTCACATCTTCGACTTTCTGTCCGCTTCCGGCAGCAATACGCTTTTTACGGCTGAAATTGATTTGATCCGGATTCTCCCGCTCGTAGGGCGTCATAGACGTTAAAATTGCTTCCATGCGCACAAACTGTCGGTCATCCAATTTCATAGTATCCAGCTGAGAAGCCTTGACGCCTGGAATCATCCCTGCGATATCCCGCAGAGATCCCATTTTTTTCATCTGCTTCAGCTGATCCATATAATCGTTGAGATCAAACCGGTTTTGCCGCAGCTTTTTTTCCAGTTCCTCCGCTTTCTTTTCATCGAAATCCTGCTGTGCTTTTTCTATCAGCGTCAGCATATCGCCCATTCCGAGAATCCGCGAAGCCATACGGTCCGGATAAAACAGTTCCAAACTGTTTGGATCTGTGATCTTCTCACCGGTCCCGATAAATTTTATTGGTTTGCCTGTTACCGCGCGGATAGACAACGCCGCGCCGCCTCGGGCATCGGAATCCATTTGCGTCATAAACACACCGTCGATCCCGATCTGCTCATTAAACTCCCCGGCTGCCGTCACAGCATCCTGTCCGGTCATTGCATTGGCAAAAAACAGGATTTCATTGGGATGGACAGTGTCGCGAATACGCCGCAATTCCTCCATTAACTGTTCGTCGATATGCAGGCGGCCCGCTGTATCAATAAAAACCAGGTCGTTGCCATGCCGGCGCGCATGCTCGATCGCATGCTGCGCAATTTTGACAGGATCGCCCTGCCCTTCTTCATAGACCGGCACATCGACGCTGCCAGCCGCAATTTGCAGCTGGGTAATCGCTGCGGGCCGATAAACGTCGCAGGCAGCCATCAGCGGACGCTTACCCTGCCGCTTAAAATAGGCGGCAAGTTTTGCTCCGTTGGTAGTTTTCCCTGCGCCCTGTAAACCGGTCAGCATCACAATAGTCGGCGGCCGGGACGCCATCGTGATTTTCGCATTTGATCCGCCCATCAGTGCAATGAGCTCTTCGTTTACAATTTTTATGACCTGCTGGCCCGGCGTCAGGCTCTCCAGCACATCCGTACCCACCGCACGGGCTGATACCGTTTTGATAAAATCCCGCGCAACTTTATAATTGACGTCGGCTTCAAGCAGCGCCATACGCACTTCGCGCATAGCTTCGTTAATATCTTTTTCTGTCAGCCGGCCGCGGCCGCGCAATTTTTTAAATGCGTTTGTCAGACGTTCGGATAAGCTTTCAAATGCCATTACTCACAAGACCCCATAATTTTTATAATCGAAGCGGTTTTTTCTTCTATGCGGGAATCGAAATACCTTTCGCGGTTAAGCTGAGAAATTTCATAGGCAAGCCGGGCGCAGCTTGCAGATGCCGTTCGCCAAGTGCGCAAACGCCCCGCCAAACCCAGCTTTTCTTCCATATCCTTCAACGTTTCTTCTGCACGGGCAATTGCATCCCGCACACCCTGGCGCGTAATTCCTTCGTTTTGCGCAATTTCCGCAAGCGATAAATCCTGTTCATAATAATACTGGAAAAAATCATGCTGCTTCGCCGTCAGCACACCGCCATACAGATCAAAAAGCAGACTCATATTTACCAGATCCTTCGCCATGCCGCGCCTCTCTAAATGTAAAGTCTATTTGCTTTACATCTTAACACACATTAAATTTTCTGTCAACCTTTTTTCCTGAATTTATTTGCCGGATTTCCATGTCTTATTTTGTGTTCTTTTTGGCATTTTGTCTTTTTTCATACTGTAATGGTGTTTTGCTTGCCAGTGTTGATTTCCTCTGGTATAATGGGAATATCCAAAAGAGAGAGCGAGGTAAAAATTTTATGACTTATGTGACCCTGGGGCGTACCGGTATCAAAGCCTGCAAAAATGGTTTCGGGGCCCTCCCCATCCAACGTGTTAATTTAAAAGAAAGCGTCTACATCCTGCAAAAGGCCTTTTATAACGGCGTTAATTTCTTTGATACGGCACGCGGTTATACCGACAGTGAAGAGAAGCTGGGCTGTGCGTTTGAACACGTGCGGGAACGCCTTTTTATCTCTACCAAGACCCCTTCGACAACCGTGGATGGTTTTTGGCGTGATCTGGATACCAGTTTAAAAATGCTGCGTACCGACTATATTGATATTTATCAGTTCCACAACCCGGATTTCTGTCCGCTCCCAGGAGATGGCAGCGGCTTATACGAGGCAATGGTTGAAGCGAAAAAGCAGGGAAAAATCCGCTTTATCGGTATAACCAACCACCGTGCAGATACAGCCCGTAAAGCGGTGGAAAGCGGCTTATATGACAGTCTCCAATTCCCTTTCAGTTATCTGGCAACGGATCTGGATATCGGCCTTGTCCAGGCCTGCAAAGCAAATAACATTGGCTTCCTTGCCATGAAAGGTATGTCCGGCGGCCTGATTACCAATTCTGCTGCCGCTTATGCGTATATGAGCCAGTATGACAATGTCCTTCCGATTTGGGGGGTTCAGCACGATCATGAACTGGATGAGTGGCTGTCCTATAACGATGCGCCGCCTGCACTCGACGACGCCATGCGCGCTGTAATTGAACATGACCGCGGCGAGCTTCTGGGGGATTTCTGCCGTGGATGTGGTTATTGCCTGCCCTGTCCGGCTGACATCCCGATTAATATGGCTGCACGCGTCATTTACATGATCCGTCGTCTGCCCTACAAGCGTTTCATCACCCGCTCATTCCAGGCCGACATGGAGAAAATTGAAAACTGCCTGCACTGCAACGCCTGCGCAAGCCGCTGTCCTTACAAGCTGGATACGCCCGCGCTGCTGCGCTCCAATCTGGAGCAGTATCGGGCATTTGTTGCAGAGCATCTTGACGAGGTCGAAGACTAAGACCGATGTTACGTATTTAACCGGCGATTCTACAAAAAAACACCGCAGATCTTTTTTGCGGTGTTTTTTTATATCTATTACCTTATCTATACCATAAAGCCGGCATGGATTTTTATGCGGCAGTTGTCCAGTTGAATAATCCGAATGTTTTTCCATCTTCTTCGGAATCCAATATGCGGCAAAGCATCACCGCAGCATCGGCGCGGGTCAAGGTCTCATCCTGCGGATACAGCTCCGTCGAAGCGGAAACAAAGGCTTCTTCCTTCGAAGAATTCGTACAGACTTTTTGCAATACGCTTACCGCTTCTCCGACCGAGATCGAATCGCAGGCACGGAAAATCCATGCGCCGTCGGCATCATAACTGCCCTGAATCAATCCCTGTTGGGCCGCAGCGGCAATATAGCCCCGTGCCCAGACCGGGATCGTATCGTCATCGTCAAACGCCGTAGATGCACACACGACTGGTTCAATTTCAGCCGCAGCCATCGCCATTACTATAAATTCTCCGCGGCTAAGCGATGCATCCGGTGCGAAACAATAACTCCCGCCATAGGACGCACCTGTATAGATCCCCGCCTCATAGAGCCTTACCGCAGCATACTGCGCCGGATTTTCTTGCATATCTTTGTAGTTGACCGGTGCGTCCTTCTTCTGGATCTCTACAGTAACGGTTGCTTCTTCACTCCATGCGCCATATGCATCCCGGACAATATAGGTAAAGCTGTCATCTCCGGATTTATTGGTATACGGCGTATACACAAATTCCCCACCTGTGCAGGTAACACGCCCTTTGGTCGGGGACGTGATAATTTTATATTCCAGCGCATCCCCATCCGGGTCGCTTGCCTGGAAAACGCCGCTGGCGGTTAAATTCCGCCAGGTCCGCAATACACTGCCGGACGCCTGCGGCGCCTGGTTATACTCTGCGGCCAACATACAGGAAATGACCGGCCCTGTTTCCCCATTCTCATAAACCTCTATATAGTGGAGCGTATCGGCTTCACGGCTCGCAGGAAGATAGTACAACTGGCCCAGATCCTCTGCCAATACAACCTGTCCGCAATAAGCTGCATCTTCTCCATACATCAACGTACCTGTTTCCGGCAATGCGCAGAGCATGATCCCATGCAGTCCATCCCCGGCAGGCGGAATTTCAATGGCCGCACCGGACAATACCGTCAGCACAGCGCAAACACTCACAAGTGCACAAATTCTTTTCATTGCAACTTCCTCCGGTTCTTTTCTCTGCCGATAGTTTTTACCGGTATTGGGATTTTATGACCCCGCACTGCTTCCAATTTTTTGCAGGGCCGAGGCACGACTGCGAGGACGGTTTGACAGCGACAGCACACTTTGCTATAATGCACTCAAAACGATCGGGAACAGGGAGGAGCGTCATGGCGGAAAAAGGAGACGGTGTGGGCCGTGCATTCATTCAGGATTTGCGGACAAAACCATTGAAATCTCTATATATCTTTTATGGAGAAGAAAACTATCGGCGCGAAACCGCCATATCTTTTTTAAAACGACGGCTTGTGCCGGATGCCGGTGCATTTTGGGATTTTACCGAACTGCGCGAAGGCATAACGGTGGAGGGGATCGCCGAATCCGTTTCTACCCCGCCGGTGACGGCCGAATGCAAGCTTGTGCTGGTTCACGATTTTGATCCGATCAAAAATGACATTTCCCCGGTCTTGCAGGCACTAAATGCGGAATGCTGCGTAGTATTTTCCATGGAATCCGCGCAATGGAAACCCGATCGCAGAACCAAAGCCTATAAAGATATTGCGCGTCAAGGCATCTTTGCCGAATTTACGCTGGCGAATGCGGAAGAGTTGGCCGGATTTGTGAAGCGCTGCTTTGCCGACCGCGGTCACAGTATCAGCCAAGAGGAAATCGAATACTTATGTTTTCTATGTTCACCGCGCATGGGGGAACTTTTGCTGGAAATTGAAAAAACTTCCGCTTATGCATCCCGGCAGCAAGTGCGTCGGGAGGACATCGATGCAGTTGCCACACGGGCAGTTGAGGCGCGGGTATTTGAAATGTGCGACGTTCTCACCGCGGGGCAGTATGCAAAAGCATTAGAACAAATCTGCGATCTTGAGCGTGCAGGAGAGGCGCCCATTGCAGTTTTGGCGATTCTTGCCCGGCAATTCCGGCAGTTATATACGACGAAACTTGCGCAAAATGCCGGAAAAAATGATACTTTTATTATGAAAACATTGGGCCTGCGTTATCTTTCCATCGCACGCCGCATTGGCGCCAGTGCGGCACGCATCCCGCTTTCCCGGCTTCGGGCTGCGCTTCTGCTCTGTCTGGAAACAGACGCTGCGTTAAAATCCTCCCGTGCACAGCCTTATGAACTGATTCGTCTATTGGTTATGCGTTATGCCGCATTGGAGGAAGCATAAACCTTTTTCAGAAGATTAAGCGGAGGGAGTTCCATGTACAAGATTCAGGAAGCAATCCTGGTAGAAGGCCGCTATGATAAGATCAAGCTTTCGGGAATTTTTGATACGCTGATTCTGCAGACCCATGGTTTTTCCGTTTTCAATGATCGGGAGCGGCTTGCTTTTCTGCGGACAATTGCCGGCCAGCGCGGATTGGTCATCCTGACGGATAGCGACAGTGCCGGATTTTTTATTCGCCGTTATTTGAAAGGCGCAATCCCGCAGCATTTGCTGCGTCACGCCTATATACCGGACATATACGGGAAGGAAAAGCGAAAAAAAACCGGCTCCAAAGAAGGGAAACTAGGGGTAGAGGGAATGGATACTGCGGTGATTGTGGAAGCTGTGCGGCGCAGCGGTGCAAAATTCCTGGGGGAAAGCGACGTACCGCCAAGATCCGGCGTTACAAAAGCGGAGTTTTATGCGCTCGGCCTATCCGGCGGCGAAAATGCCGCGCAAAAACGCCGCAGCCTTGCCCGTATACTCTCGCTTCCGGAACGGCTGAGTGCAAATGAACTTTTTACGGCGCTCAATGCGCTATATGACCGGCAAACGCTGTTTTCTATGCTTGATTCTATGCCAGGCGCGGAATAAGCGTTTTATTGAGACGCGCCGTTGTAAAAAATAATGTTGCAAAGCAGGAAAACCCGTGTTATAATGACGGTTGTGCTGGATGCAGATTATATCAGCACGAAAATTTTATGAGCTTCGGGGCGGGGCGCAAATCCCCACCGGCGGTTATGGCGTTTTTACGCATGAGCCCGCGAGCCGCAATGCGGTTGAGTCCGGTTTGAGTCCGGCGCCGACGGTTATAGTCCGGATGGAAGAAGCTGGCACTCCGGCATGGTCTGCCGTCCTTTTTCGACCCTTCACGCCCCGATGTGTGGAGGTATTTTTTATGAACACAACCAATGTAAGGCGACTCGTTATTGCAGCTATGTGCATCGCGCTGTCTGTTGCGCTCATCGCTGTCATCCACTTGCCGATCATCCCTGCAGCTGCATGGCTTGAATATGATCCGGCTGACATCCCGCTTATGCTGCTGGGATTCCTGTTTGGTCCGCTTTGGGCATTGCTTGCAACTGCCGCTGCATCTGCAATTCAGGCGCTGACGGTCAGTGCAGGAAGCGGTATCGTCGGATTTTGCATGCACTTTTTTGCAACCGGATTATACGTCTGTGTTTCCGGAATTCTGTACCGCGTTTTTAAACGTAATTTCCGGGCTGCCATCTGGTCAACCATCCTTGCGTTTATCGCAGCCTGCCTGATTATGATTCCACTAAACCTGATTTTTACACCTATGTACGGTGTTCCGTTGGAAACCGTAAAAGAGCTCCTTTTCCCGGCTATTCTTCCATTTAACCTGATTAAATTCGGCGTTAATTCTATCCTTACGCTCCTTCTTTATCGACTTGTTTATGCATCGCTGTTGAAAAGCCGCGAAGCGTAAACGGATTTTTGCATATTTCTGCTTTCGTTCTAAACACCCGGGTCATCTCCCGGGTGTTTTTCTATGCAAGCTGGAGATGGCAAAGGAAAATGCCATGCTTTCTTGCAATAAAATGCCGATTTTGCTATAATGCAGGTATACATCAAAGAAACTGGTCCGCTTCCTATCCCGTTCCCGGCTAAACGCACCCGGTATAAATTCACACATCCTATATGGTAGGGCATATACTAGGGAAAAAGGGGGACGGAATATATGGTGGTGTGGGAAGCGATTGCCGCATATGCAATCAGCGCCGTTGGGTATCTATCCCTGCGCGCGTTGATTTTATGGATTCTATCGAGGCTATCCGAAGCTGGGGGAAAAAATGGACAATTACGAACATCTGGAAGGCCGGGTTTTGGCGGTCATCTTTTCAAACGCAAATAATGGTTACACCGTTATGAAGCTGGATTCCAGCGAAAATGGCACTGTAACGGTTGTCGGAACGATCCCCTATGCCGCGCCGGGTGAATATTTTGAATTGTATGGTTATTGGGCGCAGCATCGAAGTTATGGCGCACAGTTTAAGGCAGTTCAATTTGAACGCTGGTTGCCGCAGGACCCGGATGATATTGCAGATTATCTGGCCAGCGGCGTATTGGATGGAATCGGACCGGCAACAGCGCGGCGTATCGTAGAACAATTTGGTATCGAAAGCCTGGACGTCCTGCTCAACACCCCCGAACGTCTTCAGCAAATTCGGGGATTTACACAGGCACGCGCGGAAAAAATCGGAGCGCAGTTTCGGGCGCGAATGGCGCTACGCCGGATGTTGGAGTTTATATCAGAAAACGGACTTTCACAGGAAATCGGCCTTCGTATTTATCGTCGATATGGTGAACAGGCGCTGGCGCAGATCGAAAACAATCCTTATTTTTTGGTTGATCCGTATTTTGGCGTTTCTTTTGCAGCAGCAGATCATTTTGCACGAAGTATGGGCATCTCGGATGATGCGCCACAGCGCTTTGAGGCTGCGTTGCGTTTTGTCCTTTTTCATAATATGGCAAACGGCCACGTATTCCTCCCGGCAGAAAAACTTTGCCGGACAGCAGCGGGAATGCTCGATCTTGGCGATACACAATATATGGAAACCGCGCTGGTACAATTATGCCAACGAGGAGAACTGGTCCGCGAAACACTTGGGCCGGTTGATGCCTGCTACCTCGCTGAAATGCATGAGGCGGAGCTTTACTGCGCCAGTGCGATTGCCTCCATCGCTGCAAGGCCCGTTCGCAAAGTGGGTGATGCCGAATTCGCCCAGGCTGAACGCCGTTTGGGTATCCGCTATGACGCCCATCAGCGCGAAGCGATCCGCTTGGGTACAAGCAGTCCGATTCTGGTTTTGACCGGGGGCCCTGGTACCGGAAAAACTACGACGGTTCGCGCAATTCTGGATATTGCACAGGCGCAAGGCCTGCATGTGGTTCTGGCTGCGCCAACGGGACGCGCGGCAAAACGGCTCGGAGAACTGTGTAACGCAGAGGCAAGAACGCTCCATCGTCTCCTGGAAACACTATATTCTGAAGCATCTGCAACATGCGAATTTGCCCGTAATGAAGAAAATCCAATCGATGCGGATCTTATTATAGTAGACGAATTATCTATGGTAGATTTATCCTTATTTGCAGCCTTGCTGCATGCGCTTCCAGAACAATGCAGCCTGGTCTTGGTTGGCGATCCGGATCAGCTCCCTGCTGTAGGCCCGGGAAACGTCCTCAAGGATCTGATTGCATGTGGTTGCGTCCCCACGGTTTGCCTGCAAACCATTTTCCGGCAGGCACAGGAAAGTCACATTGTTCTTGCTGCGCATGATGTCAATCAAGGAAATTTGCCAATCTTAAAAAGCAGCGGCGATTTCTTTTATATGAAGCGCACCAATCCGGCTGATATTGCCTCTACCGTCGTTGCGTTATGCAGTAAGCGCTTACCCTCGTATTTCAAAGTGGACCCTTCTCAAATTCAGGTGATTTGCCCTTCAAAGAAACATGAATCCGGAACGATAGCACTGAATTCTGCCCTGCAAGATGCCTTAAATCCAGCATCTCCGCAAAAAAGCGAACTAAATTTTGGAGATCGGATCTTCCGTCAGGGAGATCGTGTTATGCAGATGCGCAACGACTATACCTTACTGCTGCATTACCTGGATGGCCGAGAAGCCGGGGCCGGTGTCTTTAATGGGGATATCGGGGTTATCACCAATATTGATACGCAGACGCAGTGTGTACAAGTTTGTTTTGACGACGAGCGCGAAACGACTTATACACCGGAATTATTATCGGAATTGGAGCTGGCATATGCAATCACAGTCCATAAAGCCCAGGGAAGTGAATTTCCAATTACGGTCTTAACGGTTTTTCAAGCTGACCGACGGCTTTTATCTCGAAATTTACTGTATACTGCAATTACACGTGCAAGACAGCAGCTGGTCATCGTTGGTTCCGACGAAGTCTTGAAAAAAATGATCGCGAACAATGTTCAACACAAAAGATACAGTGCGCTTCACTACAGGATTCGTGCAATTTTTAATGAAGTATGAGTTATCCTTATTATAGAAAGCTTGTCAATTTATTTTATCCTGCCCGCTGCATGTTCTGCAGGCGGAATATGGAGGACGAACGTCGTCTTCTGATCTGTCCAGACTGTTTGGCTGCTTATGAAAGCCATGGAATCCAGAAGTTTCTATTGCCTGGGACATACGGTATATGTGAATATGCGTTAGACTATCGTGATGAAGTGCGTCAAGCACTGCTGCGCTTTAAATTTTCAGGAATGGCGCAATATGCACGAGGGCTAGCACATTTTATGCTTCCGGCAGTAGATACGCACATGCATATCGATTATATCAGTTGGGCGCCCATCAGTCCGATCCGCCATATGCGCCGCACTTATGATCAGTCAAAACTGCTCGCCGCAGAATTGGCACGCGGGTGTGGAATCCCGCTTCTACGTACATTGCACAAATGGAAGCATAATCGGCCGCAGTCAAAATTAAGCGGGCATCAAAGGACGCTCAACGTTCAGGGGGCCTATCGCGCATCCCATTGTGCGCAGATAAAAGGCGCTCGGATTCTACTTGTTGATGATATTGCTACAACAGGATCCACACTATGTGAATGTGCAAAAACACTTTATAAGGCCGGAGCAGCCTATGTATACTGTATTGCATTAGCGCATGGCTCGGATGAAGGGAAAATAGAAACAAATAAGACAAGCCACGGTTAATTTACCGTGGCTTTTTTACAACGAAAGGAGTCTATTATGCCTGGAGCACTTGGGATCGATTTAGGAAGCAGCTCGACGCGTATTTTTGAGAAAAGAAAAGGAATTGTACTGCGGGAACCTACGGTTCTTGCGGTAGATCGAGAAAACGGGCGGATGATTGCAATCGGCAGCCAGGCAGAGCAAATGCTTGGAAGAACCCCTGGAAGTATCAGCGCGCTAAAACCGGTTAAAGGCGGCGTCATTTCCGACTATGAAATGTGCCGGGAAATGCTTACTGCATATATCAAAAAAGTTTGTGCACACCGGCTTGCAAAACCCGAGGTAATTTTTGGTGTACCTGCCTGCATCACGCAGCTGGAAGAACGGGCACTGTTAGATGTCGGATGTGCGGCTGGAGCGCGTAAGGTTTTTTTAGTCGAATCCGTGCTGGCTGCGGCCATCGGAGCAGGAATCGACTTCGCCAAACCGGAGGGAAAAGTGGTCTTGGACATCGGGGGCGGCAGTTGTGATCTCGGAATTCTCTCATTAGGCGGAATCGTAGAATCAGAATCGATCAAAATCGGAGGGGAAAGTTTCGATGAGGGATTGATTCGCTACCTGCGGAAAAATCGAGGGATCCTGATTGGGAAACGGATTGCCGAAGAAATCAAAATTGAAATCGGCTGCATCCTTCCTCGCCCGGAAGAGAAAAAAATCTGCGTACAGGGCCGTGATCTCAAGGGCAGCTATCTCGCCGACTGCGAAATTACATCCTCTGAGACCGCACTTGCTTTTGAAGAAAGTGGCGCAAGAATCATTGAAACCATCCATTCTGTTTTGGAAAAAACGCCGCCTGAACTATTGGCGGATGTTAGCCAAAGCGGTATCACTTTAACCGGCGGTGGAAGCCTTTTATGGGGACTGGACGAATACATCCATCGGCACATCGGTATAAAAGTATCGATAGCGGATGATTGCAGTTCCTGTGTTGCCTTCGGTCTCGGAAAACTCGCCGAAAGTCTGCAAAATATGCAGCCCGGAGCAATCCACTTGGAAAGGAAGAAGTTACTTCTGCATCTAAGTTAATCATGAAAAAATAAAGCCTCTGACTTTCATCAGAGGCTTTATGTCGGCGCCGACCAATTTTCCCGGGACGTCTCCGTCCAAGTATCGTAGGCACTGAAGAGCTTAACTACCGTGTTCGGAATGGGAACGGGTGGACCCTCTCAGTCATAGGTACCGACTATGTCAGTC
>CALWJF010000075.1 GCA_944380935.1 uncultured Clostridia bacterium | reverse complement strand
CAAACGCGTTGCCGGCATTCATAGAACCACCATATTGAATGGTAACGGAACGGGCAACCCGGGCACCGTACATTTCGCGAACGCAATCACGAATTGCACCGCAAACTTCTTCAGCCTGATCTGCCGTAGCAGTACGACCTGTGCCAATTGCCCAAATCGGCTCGTAAGCAATCACAATGCGCTTCATGGAAACCGGTTCGACGCCATAAAGTGCAGCTTTAACCTGAAGGCGGATATGTTCAATCGTAATACCAAGATCACGCTGCTCGAGCGTTTCGCCTACGCAAACGATCGGACGCAAACCGGCGTTAAGCGCGGCATGGATTTTCTTATTGACAGTTGCATCTGTTTCTGCAAAATACTGTCTACGCTCAGAGTGGCCGATAATGACATATTTCACCCCAAGTTCGGTCAACATATCAGCAGAGATCTCTCCGGTGTAAGCACCGCTGGCTTCATAATGCATATTTTCGGCACCGATGGCAATCTTTGCGCCTTTGGCAGCTTTAATGGCAGCGGGGATATCTACAAACGGTACGCAAAGAACAATATCGCACCATTTCGTTTTTGCAATCAATGGTTTAAGCTCTTCAATTAACTGTTTGGCGCCTGCCGGAGTTTTATTCATCTTCCAGTTGCCGGCAATGATGGTCTTACGGTATCTCTGATTCATGGTAGGTAATTCCTCCTGGATATATATCAAAATATTATTTATCGTTCAGACAGGCAATGCCGGGCAGCTCAAGACCTTCAAGGAATTCAAGGGAAGCGCCGCCGCCTGTGGAAATGTGCGTCATTTTATCGGCATAACCAAGTTTCTCAACTGCGGCTGCAGAATCTCCGCCGCCAATAATGGAAATGGCATTGGATTCAGCCACAGCTTTAGCTACTGCTAAAGTACCCTTCGCGAATGCGTCGAATTCAAATACGCCCATTGGGCCATTCCAGACAATTGTGCCGGCATCATGAATGACTTTTGTAACAACTTCACAAGTTTTCGGTCCAATGTCCAGACCCATTAAACCATCGGCAATACAATAACTTTCTGTAACAATTGGAGTCGCGTCGGGCGCAAAATGATCAGCAGCAATGTTATCCTTCGGAAGGATCATGCGGACACCATTTGAGCAAGCTTTATCGATCATCTGTTTGGCATAATCAATTTTATCTTCTTCATATTTGGAAGTTCCAACGCTGCCGCCAAGCGCCTTAATAAAGGTATAAGCCATTGCGCCACCGATAATAATCGTATCAACCTTGTCCAAGAGGTTGTTGATGACACCAATCTTGTCCGAAACTTTAGCGCCACCGAGGATTGCAACAAAGGGACGTTTCGGATCGGAAAGGGCTTTCCCCATAACAGAAATTTCTTTTTCAATCAGGAAACCGCAGACGGCGGGCAGATAATCGGCAACACCTGCAGTCGAAGCATGTGCGCGATGTGCAGTACCAAATGCGTCGTTAACGTAAATATCTGCAAAACTGGCCAATTTTTTTGCAAACTCAGGATCGTTCTTTTCTTCCTCTTTATGAAACCGGACGTTCTCCAACAAGCAAATTTCACCCGGTTTGAGCGCGTTGGTTAACGCTTGCGCATCCGGGCCGACAACGTCCTTGGCCATTTTGACCTCCACACCCAGCAACTGGCTCAAACGAGCAGCAACCGGTGCAAGGGAATACTTCATATTAAACTCGCCCTTTGGACGGCCCAAATGCGAGCAAAGAATAATCGCGGCGTTGTGCTGATGCAGATACTGGATCGTCGGCAATGCGCCTAAAAGACGCGTTTCATCCGTAATCTGAAGATTTTCATCCTGCGGGACATTAAAATCGCAACGAACAAGAACTTTTTTTCCTTGTACGTCAATATCGGCAATGCTTTTTTTGTTGTAAGTCATGCTTAGACCCCTTTCCTCAATTAAAAGCTAAATCACAGATTTTCTTGCCATTCCACGGTATTATACGTCATAAATTTCCAAAAATCAAGGGAAATTCTCCATCTTTTCTTGCTTTTCAATACTTTTTATGGAAATTGTGAGGTTGAACAATTTTATTTTATATTTTGCTAGGTTTATCTGTATAAATAGTCAAAACTTTTTGAGCACTTTTGCCTGCTTTTCCTTGGAAATTCGTATACGTTCTTGTGTTTTGACAGCATCAATATAGTATTTACCGTTATGTTGCGTTAAAACGCATCCTTCACGTGCATTTAACGGGAGCAGTTTACGGGGAAGCTGAATAAATCCATTGCCTGTTTCACAGACAGCAAAATTTTCTTCAAAACGGTCGAGAATGATCATTGTGAAACCTTTCTTGTTGAAAATACGTCTAATCCTTTGAAACAAATTCTTTGCTGGTGTAGACGTCGAGACTGCCATCCTGAATCAGCGCATAGACGTCGCCATATTGATGCGTACACATTACGATTGTTCCGGAATCTTCCCAACGTGTCAAAACTTCTTGTTTAGGAAGACCATGCGGGGAATTGTACTGCGTTGTAGCAACTGCCCATTTTGCGCTGCATGCGTCTATAAAAGCCTGTGTAGAAGATGTTGCAGAACCGTGATGTCCGATTTTGACAAAGTCACAGTCTATATTTTCCCCTGAATTCAGAATCATATCCTCATTTTCCTGCTCTGCATCGCCTGAAAATAACATTTTTATCCCATCAAACTCCAAAAGCAGGACAATGGAATATGCATTTAAGTTGTCCGAAACAAAATCTTGCGGCGGAGATAATGTACGTAATGTGCAATTTCCAAAAGGAATTTCCATTCCAGCGTTTGCGGCAAAAGCGTCAATCTTGTTTTCTAGGATACAGTCCATTAACTCTTCGAATAGAACCGTAGAGGCAGAAACTACCGGCATGTACACGGTTTCCACTGGAATCGTTTCCAGAATTTCTTTTGCACCGCCAATATGATCGGCGTGGGGATGCGTTAACACCAGCGTGTCGATATGAGAGATATTTAGTGCATCCAATTTGCTTAAAATTTCAGGAGCATCCTCAGTTTCACCGCAATCGATCATGAGTACGGCATCATTTTGTTGAATTAAAATGGAATCCGCCTGTCCGATGTCAAATATGCAAACAGAGAGGTCTGCTTCCTGAAAACTTTCAATCAGTTGTGCATCCAGGGAAAATTGTTCGAATAATCCGCCGAAAGGGTCAAGAAGCAGCGTTACAATAAGCGCAAGAACTGCGGTAAGCGCAGAGACACCAGCCGTGTGTTTCTTTCGATTGTTTTTTCTCATGAACATACTCCAAAGTAAAAATAAAAAACTTCTTGTAAAAAATTTTCGAACATATTATACTATATTTCATATAAATTGAAAAGAAAAAATGATTTTCTTAAATATGTATCTTAATTAAAATAATTTAACTGCATGAAGGAAGGATTTTATGGCAAAGACATCCGTGAATAATACTATTGCAAAACCGCGAGTAAGTGGAAAATCGACTTTAAAAAAGAATTACGGAATATGGACAGCGGTTATTGTTACGGCAATTACGTTGGTTGTTTTGTTTGGGATTGTATTCGGGTATTGCGTGTATCTGGTCAATTCGCAAAGTGGAATTTTTAATGGAGTAACTATTGCGGGAATTGACGTCAGTGGTTTAACTCGCCGCGAGGCCGTTTCACGTCTGGAATCCCAAATGGATACGGTTATGGAAAACTTGAATTTTGACGTAATTGCCGGTGATTATACCTATACAGTTGAGTCTGAAGATTTGGGGCTGAGTTACGATGCGGGAAGCGCTGCCGCAAAAGCTTACAACTATGGCAGAGACGGAAGTTTTTTCGAAAATGTATATGCTGCTTATGTTGCCAAGACAAAGGGCTATGATATAGCGTTTGACTATACTTACGATACGCAGAAAGTTGAAGCTCTGGCCTTAAAAATTGCGCAGGAAATCAGTACGGCGCCTAAGGATACAGTTTATGAAATCGGAGAAGAGTCTGTAGTTATTACATTAGGTAGTTCGGGTGTTTCCGTCAGTGCGGGTAATGTGGAAACTTTACTCAAACAGCGTCTTGAAGGGCAAAGCGGTGATATTGTCATTGGAGAAGAAGGCGACCGGCTTGCTTCTGTAGATTTGGAAAAAATCAAAAAAGAAGTGGACCGTGAAGCAACGGATGCCTATGTTGATGAAACGGATCCGAATAATCCTGTGTTGGTCCCCTCTCAGACCGGCCGAATTTTTGACATTGAGAAGGCAAAAGCTATTCTTGCCGGAGAGGGAGATGGAGACGGCGGAAATGTGTATACAATTGATTTTGAGATCATTGAACCGGAAATCAAAACCGAGGATGTCGAGTTTTATACCTATAATGATCTGATTTCAACAGCTACAACCTATCTTAATCCCGGGCAGAAAGACCGTACTTCCAATGTTCAGCTTGCGTGTCAAAAAATAAACGGGATTATATTGAAACCGGGAGAGGAATTTTCCTTTAATACGGTCGTCGGTGAGAGAACGTACGAAGCGGGTTTTAAGGATGCGGCAATTTATCAATCTGGAGAAATTGTAGACGGCGTCGGCGGAGGAATTTGTCAGGTTTCTTCTACGCTATATATGGGCGCGGTGTATGCGGATCTTGAGATCACTTCGCGCCGAAACCATCGTTTTACAGTTACCTATACTGAGCTTGGGCAGGATGCCACAGTTGCCTATGACAGCGGTGTAGATTTTAAATTTAGGAACGACCGCGACACAGCTATAAAAGTTATGATTGTCCAGGAATCCGACTATGTAAAATGCGAGATTTATGGAACTTATGAGGAGGGTGAAGAATCGAAAACTACCACGATGGAGTCCAAAACAATTGGTTCAACTGCGTTTAAGACGGTATACGTTATTGATGAGTCTGTACCCGTTAATACGCAGAAACTAAAAAATAATGGGTATACAGGATACAGTGTTGAGACATACCGGGTAGTTCGTGTAAACGGAGAAGAAGTATCACGCACTTTGGAAAATACGAGTAAATATACGACATTAAATAAAACCTATCTGATTAACCCGCAAAATGCGGCTACTGATGCAGATGGGAATGTTAGCTATGTTGAGTATGTTGAACCGGAACCTGATATTCAGGATCCGGGAGAAGATATCCAGGATCCAAATACCGGCGATAGCGAAGTCGATATTCCTTGGATTGATGATAACGGAGAAAATAGCAGTACGGATGATCCGTTGGGAGACGGAGACGATCCGTTCTGGATGGAATCATAAAGAGGAAATTATGTATCTGTCAAAAGAAATTCGCCTGCGTTCCAAATTTTTTGCACGAAACCTTGTTATTTTCCGTTTTGGCTCCTGTGCGGCTGCAACTTTGATCGTATTTATAATTCCGTTTTTGGGTTCTTTTGCCCTTACCTTGCTACAACCGGATTGGAACATAGTTCTTGCTAAACAGGATTTACGGACTGCTTATAGTTTTGCTGGAATCTTTTTCGGGGCGACTTTATGTCTGTTTCTTTTAAATGCGCCACTTATGTTTGGCTTGTTTTCCTGGATGTCCGAATTGACGATGGGCCGAAACCAGCCATTAAGTTATTTATTTAGCTGGTGTACAGTTGGCAGACGCTTTCTTAAAGCGTTGGCTGCTGCAGGAGTATTTGTAGGTAAGGCACTGTGGGAAGCATTAAAATTCTGCACGCTTCCGATGGTGGGAATGGCATTTCTTGAAATTATGGCAGATTTAATTCCAACAGGGTATATGCCGATTTTATTGGTGTTAATCGTATTTCTTGTTGTGGGCTTGGTTTATACACTGATACGTGCTTTTTCTAATTTACCAGCGCTTTATTTACTTGCTGCAGTGCCGCAGATGTCAATACAGGAAGCATTTTTTCAATGTTCGGATTTCATGTATGATAAAAAAGGCGAATTTTTCAAACTTTTAATTAGCTTTTTTCCATGGTATCTTGTAGAAAATTTAAGTTATGGCCTGATTGGGTTATTTGTAAAGCCATATTTTTATCTGTCGCTTTTATATTTTACACAACAGATATATAATAAATGGCTGTACGAAACCGGAAAAGTAGACCGTTATGTTGATCCAATGAAGAATTTATTTGAGGGTGGAAACGCGGATGTTTAATCTAGTTTTGCTTGAACCGGAAATTCCTTCCAATACCGGGAATATTGCTCGTACCTGTGCTGCGACGGGGAGTCGGCTCCATTTGATTCGGCCGCTGGGCTTTTCTGTGTCTGACAGAGAACTCAAGCGAGCTGGACTGGATTATTGGCATCTGGTGGATGTTCGAATCCATGAAAATTTGGAAGATTTTTTTGCATCGGAAAAACCATTGCGTTTTTGGCTTACTTCGACAAAGGCAGCGCAAAGTTACAGCGATGTATGTTTCCAGGATGGGGACTACATATTTTTTGGTAAAGAGACGCGCGGCCTTCCCGAAGATTTGATTCTAAAACATCTCGATAAGGCCATCCGTATTCCCATGCGGGAACAGGCGCGCAGTTTAAATCTCTCCAACAGCGCAGCTATCGTCCTTTATGAGGCGCTGCGGCAGCTGGGTTTCCCGGATCTATCGGAGCAGGGTAGATTTGGTCAAAGTAATACATAATTGGGCAATACGGGAAAGAAAAAGATTGCTTCATGAATTGAAAAAGATCGGAAATCGACATTTCCGATCTTTTTATATAGCATTTAAAAAGTAGCTTTTTCGACTTGAATGCGAGTTGGGATTGCATCAGCAGCACCGGCTTGGGTTACGGTGATTGCTGCGGCTTTTGCGGCAATTGCCATTGCATCGACAAGCCGTCTGCCGACGGAAAGTGCCCAGAGCAAATATCCGGCAAACGTATCCCCAGCTCCGGTCGCATCTACTGCGGTTACGGCACAGGCTGGAATAAATTCAATTGCTGAATCCAGCGCACCATAGGCGCCCTGTTCACCAAGGGTAAGTACCACCACTCCTGGGCATCGACTACAAAGTTTTTTTAAAGTTTCTTTTGCAGGAAGTTTTGCGCCACACAATGCAGCAGCTTCTTCTTCATTCACCAATAACAAATCGATCAGGCTATAGTCCATTGAAAGTGCTGCATCGGTGATAGGCGAAGGATTATAGGAAATTTTCATTCCCATAGCTTTTGCCGATTCCACGAGAAAAGTGGTTAAATTTGTTTCGTTTTGCAACAATAAAAGATCGCCAGGCGAAAAATCTCCTAATGTTTGAAGGATTTGCTCCTGTGAAAGCGTATGATTGGCGCCTGGGCAAATCAGCATACTGTTGCGACCATCCGGTTCTACTTGTATATAGGCACAACCGCTGGGTACTTCTGTATCAACTTGAATATAACGCGTATCTACACCGGCATCTTCCAGTTTTTGTAATAAAAAAAGACCGTCGGTACCAATTTTTCCTGCATGAAAAACCGAAAGCCCTGCACGCGCTGCCGCAACCGACTGGTTAAGGCCTTTACCACCGGCATAAATTTGCGGATCTGCAGTTGCCATACTTTCTCCGGGACGTAAAGTATGCGCGACAGAAAAGACACGGTCAATATTCAGAGAACCGAAATTAAGCAATTTCATGAAAAATACCTCGCTTGACAAATCCTTACGTTTCGATTACCATAGTTTTGAAGATTTACAGCGCAGGAGGGAAATCAAATGATTAAAAGAGTGGCGGCAATGCAAGATCTTTCCGGCCTGGGTCACTGTTCGCTCAGTGCAGCCATGGCCATATTGCCGGCACAGGGGATTCAATGCTGTCCGGTGCCCACCTGTGTGCTCAGTACACAAACCGATGGTTATACAGATTACAGCTTTTGTGATTTGACACAGGCGCTGGATGACTATCTTGATCACTGGATATCCTTACACGAACGTTTTGATGCGGTATATACCGGTTATCTGGGGACTCAGGCACAGTTGGGTGCAGCCAAACGGCTTATTTCTGATCTCAAAGTGTCAGATGGACTTGCACTGGTTGATCCGGTGATGGGGGATGACGGAATGTTATATGGTGCTGTCAGTCCGCAGATGCCGAATCAAATGCGCAGCTTGATTGCATGCGCAGATGTAATTACGCCGAATTTAACCGAAGCCTGCCTGCTAACTGGGCAGGCATACCGATCCTTTAGGCCGGAAGAAGCAATGCAGTTGGCCAGGGATCTTGCAACGTACGGTCCGAAACAGGTGGTAATCAGTGGCATTTTTTCAGAAGATAAAGTTGCTATGGCCTGTTTTGACCAAGGGAAAACCTGTTATATAGAAAAACCGTGTGCGGCGCAATCCTATCCGGGAAGCGGAGATGTATTTGCCGGAGTTGTGCTTGGTAAGCTTTTGTGTGGTATAACGTTTTTTGAAGCAGTTGAACAGGCGGCAGATTTTGTATATTTGTGTGCATTAGAGTGCAATAAAATTGGTGCTATACGTCGGGAAGGGTTAATTTTTGAACCTTATCTTAACCGTTTAATGCCAAAAATCAAACAAATATAAGCAGATGCAGGAAATGTCGCTTGCAAGTGTAGAAATTCGAAAATCACGGCTTTGGCTTTTTTTGCGAATCCGATTCAGGATTAGATGGATGTTGAGATAAAATTTCAATGATCCGCCCGCAATTTTGGCAGATAATGCGTAAATAGGGCGCGCTATAGCTTGCAGAAAAATTACGGCAGCCACAGGTACATTCCACAAGGGAAAAATTCTGCGCATCCTGAATCGATACATCCGCTTGTGGAGAGGTTGTAAGGCTTCCTATACCAAGATAATGCATAATAAATTCGGAAATCATCATATCGGATTCTGTACTATTAAGAAAATCAATTTCTTTTGGAGTAGAAACATATCCTGTCGGAAGTCCGGATTCGGGGCATTCCAACGTACATAATACGCCGGACAATGCGCGTTCTGGCAAAAATGACGCTTCATGCTGGCGGCCGCATAGAGCACATGGATAGGCTACTGTCAGCACATTGTCTGTAATGGAAGCAGTCAACGCCGATTTTCCGCAAGCACATGCAATTTCTGCTTTCTGCGCGCGAAGCGCAAAAATATCCAGGCTGCCGCTGACAGGCTCGAAGCAGTGCGGGCAGTCATAGGTAAAACCAAGTTGCGGTTTAACAATCAAATTCAATCGCCTCATAAAAATAGAATGGGCCGGCGTCCGGCGCTGTGAAGGGGGAGGGAAACGTATTTCCCCCAGATTCAGGAATACGCTGCTAGTATATGCACAAGACGCGTGTCCAAATCAGATTTTATTTTCCTTTTGTTTCCCTTGCATGGTAAAATATGTATTGCTGAGCGACACCGGCATAAGGACCGAAGGCAGAGTGCGGACTAAAATTGGCGCCGTAAAGCGACATAATTGCCTTTTTCATCCAGGTATCGACGGGAAACGCATCCAATCGATGCAGTCCGTAAAGCAACATGCAATCTGCCACTTTGTTTCCTACGCCTGGAAGTTTAGTAAGTACAGCTCGTGCTTGCTGTAAATCCAGCGTGCTTAGCGCTGAGAAATCCAGTTCTCTGCGTGCTATTGCTTGGGCTGCGGCAAGCAGATACGGTGCTCGGTATCCGCAGCGAAGGCAGGCAAGATCTTCCGTATCCAGCTCAGAAAGCCGCTTCGCAGATGGAAAGCTGTAAACATCTTGCTGGATTTCTTCACCAAAATTTTGGCACAACCGCGCAATAATCATACGGATACGTGGGATATTATTGCATTGCGAAAGAATAAAAGAACATAATGTTTCCCACGGATCTTGATACAGGATACGGATGCCTGCTCCATATTGGACACAGGATTCGGTCTGTGTATCGATGCAGACTGCCTGCCGGATTGATGCGTAATCACGATCCAGGTCAAGATATTGTTTCCAGATTTGCTCAAATTCATCCATTGTACAGCTAAAATATAATTTACCGTCAACATAGGCTAGTTCTACGTACCTGCCAAATGCCACGCCACGGTAATGCTCTTCGCCAATTGGCTCCCATCGGAAACATTGTCCGCACTCAAAAGTTTGACGTAAAGAAAATCTGTCGGAAATTGAATATGCTGGCATATCGGTATGAAAAGACATTTTCAAACACTCGCTTTCATGAATAGACAACAGACGGAGGAATTATGAAAGAAACCATTTATACCATCCCCATAAACGAGGCATTTGAACAGCGCGATGGGTGCCCTTTGTGCCGGCTGCGCAGAAAACTGGAACATGACAGTCTCGATTATATTCTTGGTGCAGCGATGATGGAACCGGATATACGTATGGAAACCAATCAGCAGGGTTTTTGTGCTTCCCATTACCAAGTAATGCTGGGTATGAACAGAAAGCTGAGCCTCGCTTTAACCTTAGAGAGCCGTCTTGCCCAACTTACCGAATACCTTGATGCTGATGTTCGGAAAGCCTCGGCTCGTGGATTTGGCTCGGCAAAAGCAGTCCGCGGTGCATTGCATGAAAGTGCGGAAAGCTGCTATGTCTGCAATCGAATTGCATTTTTTGAAGATCATTACTACAGAAATATTTTCCATATGTGGAAGACGATGCCACAATTTCATTTGCTTTTTATGCAACAACCTTATTTTTGTCTTTTGCATGCAGCAAAATTAATCGATTTGGCGCCGGGTGCATTGGGGAAAAAAGAGAGTCCGGAATTCGTTCGTATTGTTGCAGAAATCACAAAGAATTATTTATCAGAACTGGGTCGCGATGTTTCTGCATTTTGTAAAAGTTTTGATTACCGGTCTTCTGGTACTGTGCTTCGTTCAGCTCAGAAAAATGCTCCGGAACGTGCCGTCGAATTTTTAAGCGGTTATCAGGACGCATCTTTGATCGATGAGTCATAAAACCAGGCATATAGACTTAGACGCAGGTTCGGTTCAAAAAATTCCAAAATACGATAAAAAGTAAATTATTTTGCAGAGCGTATAGAATTAATAAAAAAAGAGAAGCAGTGCGGTATCAGATCCGCACTGCTTTTTTCACAGGTCGAACATACTGATCTGATCGGATTTTGGCAAAGATGCAAATGCGCCAAGACTCTCCAACGATTCAATCAGCGTTTTGGAAACTTTGGAGCA
>CALWJF010000074.1 GCA_944380935.1 uncultured Clostridia bacterium | reverse complement strand
GAAAAGGAAAAACCCCGAAAACCGCATGGTTTCGGGGTTTTTGAGCTGTTTTGAACTGAAATCAGCGCTTGCTGAACTGCGGAGCGCGACGGGCAGCCTTGAGGCCGTACTTCTTGCGTTCCTTCATTCTCGGATCGCGGGTTAACAAACCGGCTTTTTTCAAAAGGGGCTTATATTCTTCGTTGGCTTTAACAAGCGCACGGGAAAGACCATGCCGAATTGCACCGGCTTGGCCGGTAAAGCCGCCACCGGTAACCGTTGCTTCCACATCAAACTTCCCAAGCGTATCCGTGGTGGTGAAGGGCTGACGGACAATCAATTTCATTGTTTCCAGACCAAAATAGTCCTCGATGTCGCGACCGTTGATCTTGATTGCGCCGGTACCATTGGAATACAGTCTTACACGAGCGACAGAAGATTTTCTGCGTCCGGTGCCATAAAGATAAGGCTTTTTGCTCTGATACATAAATCTTCTTCCTCCTTAAAACTTTCCGGTCCACGCAACGGGTTTTTGTGCCTCATGGGTATGCTGCGCGCCGACAAAGACCTTAAGACGCTTAAGTTGTTCGCGGCCGATATGATTGGCCGGAAGCATGCGCTTAACTGCCAGCTGCATTGCAAAATCAGACTTGGATTCCATAAGCAAACGATATTTGACTTCTTTCAGTCCACCAGGATAACCGGAATGGGTGCGATAGAACTTCTGTTCACCCTTCTTACCGGTCAAAATGGCCTTTTCCGTGTTAATAATGATTACATAATCACCGCAGTCCTGATTAGGCGTGAACTCAGCCTTGTGCTTACCATGCAGCAGATGTGCGGCAAGCGCAGCGGTACGTCCGAGCGGTTTGCCGGCAGCATCAAGAATATACCAGCTGCGCGTAATCGTCTCGGGCTTTGCCATATAAGTAGACATTTTCCTACCTCCGAAACTGAATTGTCCGACTCCGGAAAGGGAGTGAAAATGTACCCGGACAACTCAAAAAACAGAGGATAGAATCCTTGGCCTTTTGAGCTGCCCGGAACCGGTGCACAAGACTGTACTCCGAACCGGATCTTAGACATTTCTCAAAATATCCCATCAACCGCAGAGCCGGATAAAGATTTGCCGGAATTTTAAAAAACGGCCTGTAAAAAGCCATAAAAGTCCCAGCGAGATATATTTATATCACATGTATCAAACCTTGTCAAGTGTTTTTCTTAAAAAATTAATTTATTTTTTTAATGCTTTTAAATGCTTTGTTTTTCTTTGATTTACGCTTGTTTTCACGAGGATGTATTCGTTTTTGTTTTTGAAGAATCCGGGCAAACGGATTGGCCTTTGAAAGTTTCTCGAATTTGTGTTATAATGTAGATATCTGTAAATAAGGAGGCCTGACGATGAAACGAAAGGACGGCTCTTACCTGAATTCCGGTACAATTTCCCGATTTGTTTTTGCTGCGGTACTGTTTGTACTTTATTTCATTGCCAGAGCTGTGTTCCGAGCGGATGCACTGCTATGTGAGCAATATAGCGAAATGACGCGTACCATATTTCTGCTTTTATCGGGTGCGTTGTCTTATGTAAAATTTACAGTAGCGGAAATACTCCTGTATCTTTTGTTGGGTGTAGCGGGTGTATATGGAATCGCAACGATTTATAAAATTTGTACGTCGGGACATGTTTGGGCGCGGCTTTTGCGTCTGCTCTCCAATGCGGTGACATTGTATGCGGTATTGCTTGTCTTGTTTTTTGCGCTGTATGGACCGGCATATTCCCAGAGACCGCTGGCCGAAAGACTGGGAATGGAAACGCAGACGGTTTCTACAACCAATGTGCGTAAGCTGCGCACACTGACAGAGTATATTCGTGATCAAGCGAATGCATGCGCGGACCTTGTGCCGCGCGATGTAGGAGGGAGCTGTGAATTTGGTTCTTTTGAAACATTGAGTACATTGGCGGTACAAGCGTTTGAAAACGTGGAACTGCAATATACTATGCTCACGGGTCCGTATGCGCCGGTAAAAGCACCACGGAATAAAGGCTTATTGAATACGCTGGGACTGACCGGAATTTTTGTTCCGTTTACCGGGGAAGCTGTAGTCAATGATCGGGCGCCGGAAGTATCGTTAATATTTACAATGGCGCACGAGATGAGCCATAGACTTGCAATTGCTGCAGAGGATGAAGCCAATTTCATTGCCTTCCTTGTATGCCGGGAAAGCGCGGACCGGCGTGCCAATTATTCCGGTTATTTTATGGCCTATCGTTATTGCATCAGCGCTTTGAGTGCAGTTGATTCTTCTGCTGCTGGCGAAGTAAGTGCCGGAATAGGAGAAAATCTTTCCCGGGATCTGGCACAATATAAGGAGTTCGCGTTGTCCTGCGATGGCTTGATTTCCAATGTCAGCGAAAAAGTTAACGATAGTTACTTAAAAGCACAGGGACAGACCGCTGGGACGGCCAGTTATGGTGCTTTAGTCGATCTTCTTCTTCTGGAGTATGCTGATATCTTGTAAAAAAAAGAAAATCCCGGCAGAATGTCCGGGATTATTCCGTTAAGAGCGGTTTGCACAGTTGGCGTTGCAGCAGGCACAGTCGCCACTGCATTGCTCAGCTGCACGGCTGAGCAGATAATATTCAGTTTCTTCCTCTGTGCGTTCCAGTATGCGTCCGCCGCAGCCGGGGCAAGGGATTTTTTCCAGCTCGTCTTCGCTGACTACGACGCCAAAAACCAGGCCGCAGTTTTTACACTTGAAATGAATAGGAATGACCATATTCAACACCTCTGAAAGCGAAAGATCTATCGCATTTTATAAGAAATATTATACCATTAATTTTTATTCAATGCAAGCTGGCGCAGCGGACGGGAGAAAAAGAGAGCATGAAACGTTTTTTTTCAATTTTATGGATGGTAGCGTTTGCCGTTGTATTGGCGCTTATGCCATTTGCAGGTGCGGTTGAGGTCAACGGGCAGACGGTTATTTTTACAATTGTCAACAACACGCTTGCGTCTTTGCGCAGCGATACGATGCCGTTTATCTCGGATGGAATGCTTTATGTACCCTATACTGTATTTACTGAAAATTTTGGAGTGGTATCGATCTATAATTCCCGAGACAATCTTCTGATTCTATCCAACGAGAATCAAACGTTGTTTTTTAATACGGTAAATGGCGGCTGCTATGACCGCAATGGTGAAACCTATACCTATACTACGATAAGCCACAATGGGCAAGCCTATGTTCCGGCAGTTTTTGTTTCCGGCGTGTTTAATCTGCTTTGCGGCTATTATCCCGATACGTCGGTCGTTCGAATCAAAGACGTCACCTCGTCTTATTCAGACAGCCGATTGATTTCCATGCTGCAAGAGGATATGAATGCGGCACTGAAGACGTTTCAGGAGGAAGCAGTCCAGGAGCCGGAGCCGGAATTTGTACCGTTCGATGTCTATTTCTGTTTTTCCGGCTCTTTGGGAGAAACGACCGGATATGTGCTCGATACGCTTGCTGCAGAAGGGATTCATGCTGCGTTTTTTGTTACAGCAGAGGATATTTTAGCAAACGAAGCGCTAATACGGCGCATTTATGTGGAAGGGCATACATTGGGCCTGACGCTTGCGGAAGCGATAACGGAAGATGCCCAAGCGATGGTTGAGGCGTTTGACCTGGCCAATGAAGCACTGGACCAAGTGTTAAATCTGAAAACGCGTCTTGTCATGATCCCCGGCGGAAGTAATGTGGAAACGTTTACGCAGGCGCACCGCGATGCGCTCCGGGATGGCGGATACCGATATTGGGACAGCATGCTTTCTGTCGAGGGGATTGGGGAAAATATCGGTGCGACACGTGTGGTGACCGATGTCTGTGACAGGCTGCTGGATGTTTCGGCTACGACGGTAATTGGTTTCGGCTATGAGACGCAGGTTGCCCAGGCTTTGCCGGGAATATATGCGTTCCTGAATGGGCACGGCTGTGCGCTGCGCACGATTCATGAACTGGCAAATCCCATAAATTTCCATGCAGATCTGTGGTAACAGATTAGGGAAACAGGAATAACAGACGGTGCACGGGGTTTTATCCTGTGCACCGTCTGTTTTGGCGAAAATAAGCAGGGATTGCCGTAAGCGTATGAAGGGAAGCGGAATTTACCTGACATTTTCATCGTGTTGACAGGCGAAAAACAGCATGTTAAAATGAAAAAAATAAAAAAGAGAGGGAATTTCTATGCTTTTACTCGGTCGTACACAAATGCTGCCGCAATTTTCGATTCCGGACAGTGTTGCCTTTCTCATGGAATCTGGTTTTGATGGTGTAGAGATTAGTCCGTTTGACAAAAAATTTTGCCCACGTGAAGAATTTTTTGCGCCTGACTTTGCTTCGAAAATGCGTGAGGCAATGGAAAAAGCCGGTGTGCGCGGTTATGCGGTTAGCGCACATATGGATTTTTCTTTTAGTGAAGAGAATTTTGCCCTGGTACGGCGTACACTGGAAATTGCGCATGCTCTGGGTGCAAACTATCTGGTTGCATCGCCTGCGCACCGGTATAAAGGGGAAGATCCGTTTGTGCGGTGGGCAAAAAATATCCGTGCTTCGCGTCAGATGTGCGCTGTTGCGGAATCGCTGGGAATGCGTCTTGCGTTGGAGTTTGAACCGGAATTTCTGATCCGGAATACGGACATGCTGTTGACCAGTTTTGCGGAAATCAACTCGCCGGCGTTGGGGATCAACGCCGATATCGGGCATATGTTCCTGTGCGACCCTGATCCTATGCTGGCACTTGCACAGTCGGCGTCGTATATCCTGCATGCGCATGTGGAAAACATGGCGCGCGGCGTACATAATCATCTTGTGCCTTGGCAGGGAGACATGGATTTGAGCGCCTATCTGGCCAAGCTGCGTGAGATTGGTTTTGACGGAATGATGGGACTTGACCTGTATGCCTATGAATATGCCGAGGTCTGTGCGGAAAGCGCACGGTTTATAAAAGCGCTGCTGTAAGTGAGTTGTGCATGGCTGGCAGAACATTTAATATAGGGATTCTTGCCCACGTTGATGCAGGGAAAACCACGTTGACTGAACAGCTGCTTTTTGCCTGCGGAAAGATCCGCCGCGCCGGGAGCGTAGATGAGGCGAATACACAGACCGACTGGATGCCGATTGAACGGGCGCGCGGGATATCTGTACGTAGTGCGCAGGTGAACTTGGAATGGAAGGGAGATCGGATACAAATCCTGGATACGCCCGGGCATTTTGATTTTGCCGGAGAGGTGGAACGCAGTTTGCTTGCACTGGACGCGGCGGTTCTGGTTGTGTCGGCGGTTGAGGGCGTGCAGGCGCATACGGAAAATCTGTGGCATGCATTAAAGGCAGCCGCTATGCCATGTGTAGTCTTCATCAACAAAATTGACCGGGCGGGGAGCCATGGCGTCGAAGTGCTGGCCCAGATGCGAACGCAGCTGGGCGGAAATTTTCTGCCGGTTAACGCGATAGAAACCCAGGGGGACCCGTCCTGCCGTGTGGGTACGGTGCCGGAGTGGGAAGAGGAAGCCTGTGCCTCGCTTGCGGAGCATGATGATGCGCTTGCAGAACGCTGGCTTTCAGAGGAACCGATTGGCCATGCGGAGTTGATGCGCATTGCACGCCGGCAGACGGCAGACGGTTTGATTACGCCGGCAGTGTTTGGCTGTGCAAAATTCGGCGTGGGCGTGGAAACGCTTTTGGATGTGCTGGTCGGGCTGCTGCCGGATGCGGCATCCCGGCAGACCCGTGATCTTTCCGGGCTTATTTATCAGGTGGAACATGATGGCAGTCATGGATTAGTCGCGCATGTACGCATGTACGGCGGAACGGTGACGCCGCGTGATACGCTGATTTTGCACAATTTGTTCGAAAATGCGCAACGGGAAGGGAAAATATCCTTGCTTCGTCGGTTTGACGGGGCAAAACATCAGGATTTGCAAAGTGTGTCCGCCGGGGATATCGCAGCGCTTTATGGGTTGGAACAGGCGCGTGTAGGCGATTATTTTGGACAGCGTCCTCCGGTCGGGGAATTTTCAATAGCCAATCCGTTTTTTCGTGTTAAGGTAGAACCGGAAAAGCCGGAGCAGCTTACGCAGCTGGTTGCAGCGTTGCGGGAACTATCCCAGGAAGAGCCGCTGATTGACTGCCGTTGGGAGAATACGGAGCGGGAGATTGACCTGAATATCACCGGCCAGATTCAACTTGAGGTGATTGCTTCGCTTTTGCAGCAGCGTTATGGACTTGCTGCGTCTTTTTCGCCCCCAACAGTGATTTATAAGGAAACGCCTGCGCATACGGCGCAGGGATTCGCCGCCTATACGATGCCTAAACCCTGCTGGGCAATTGTTCGTTTCCTTTTTGAACCGCTTCCTACTGGTTCAGGGGTTGAATATGATCCGGGACACGTACCGCATAACGAACTTTTTTATAAATATCAGGAACATATCCGCACCAGCTTCTATGAATGTCTCAAGCAGGGGCAGCTTGGATGGGAAGTTACGGACTTTCGCGCCACACTGATTGGCGGCGAACATCATACCATTCATACCCATCCGTTGGATTTTTTTGTCGCTACGCCGATGGCTTTCCAAAATGGCCTGGCTGCGGCTGGGGAACGGCTTCTGGAACCGTTCCTTTCTGTGCGCATCCGCGCGGAAGAAGGGCTCATGGGGCGTATAATCTCCGATGTTACGCAGATGCGGGGCGAATTTGATGCGCCGGTACTGCATAATGGGGAGTTTACGCTCCAGTGTGCGCTGCCGGTTGCGACTTGTATGGATTATCCGGTACGGTTGGCCGGATTATCGGGAGGCCGGGCGGTTTTCTATTCCCGCTTTGACAGTTACCGGCTTTGTCCGCCGGGAGAAGGCCGGACGGCACCGTTCCGCGGTGTGAATCCGCTGGACCGATCCAAGTGGATTTTGTTTAAACGCGGTGCCTATACACAATAATGCACATTTGGGAGGACTTATGAACATTGGAGGCGTTGTGATATCCTCGTATGCTGCGCTGGCGCCGATGGCCGGTGTTGCAGACGCTGCGTTCCGTGTAACGGCGCGCCGCTTCGGCGCGGGGTATACGGTAAGCGAGATGGCCAGCGCCCGTGCACTGGTTTTTCAACCGGACAGGACCAGTCAGATCCTGTTGACCGAAGCAGAAGACCAGCCTTTTGCAGTACAGATTTTCGGATCTGAGCCCGAAATTATGGCGGAAGGCGCACTTCTGGCGCTGGAGATTTCAAAAGCACAGGTATTGGATCTTAATATGGGTTGCCCGACGCCGAAAATTGTCAATAATGGTGATGGCAGCGCCCTGATGCGCGATCCAGCGCGTGCCGCAGCGATTATTTCGGCGGTGGTGAAAGCGGTAAATGTTCCGGTAACGGTTAAGTTTAGGCTCGGTTGGGATGCGGACAGCTGCAATGCAGTGGCATTTGCCCAAATGGCGCAGGCATCCGGCGCTTGTGCAGTATGCGTTCATGGCCGGACGAGAGAGCAGATGTATTCCGGCCGAGCCGACTGGGATGCGCTTGCGCGTGTACGTGAGGCGGTACGTATTCCTTTTATTGCAAACGGAGATGTATTTTCTGCGGCAGATGCCCAGGCACTGTATGCACATACCGGATGCGATCTGGTGATGGTTGGACGCGGTGCGTTGGGGAATCCATGGATTTTCGAGCAGATCGAAGCGCGTATGCGCGGTTTGCCGGAGCCTAGTGTCGTACAGCTGCCGGAGCGATTTGCGGTTGCCCGTATGCAAATTGCATTGGCGGCGCAACGGAAAGGGGAACGGACGGCTATACTAGAGGCACGTAAGCATCTTGCATGGTACCTCAAAGGCGTACGCGGCAGCGCCGCATACCGAGCCCGATTTTCTGCGGTGTCTTCGCTTGCAGAAATCGATGCACTGATTGAGGAATTTTTGGAAAGGAGGCCGGATCTTGAAGACTGAGACGTTTGTAGAAAAACTGTGTGCAGGCGATGAGAAAGCATTTGAAAAACTGGTAAAAAGCTGTGAAAAACGCGTATATTTACTTGCCCTTCGTTATACCGGAAATGCATCTGACGCCATGGATCTATCACAAGAAGTTTTTATTAAGGCATATCGCGGGCTCCGGCACTTCAAAGGGGAAAGTACCCCGGAAACGTGGGTTTATCGCATTGCGGTTAATACAGCTGTGGACTTTGTTCGCCGTGCAGCCCGGATAAACGAGACATCCCTGAATGTTTGCGATGATTCCGGAGAGGAAAAACAAATGGATATTCCGGACCATTCTTATTCCCCCGAAGCGGCTGCGGAACGCATGGAGCTGAATGAAGCATTATCCCGCGCCATTGCCGCTTTACCGGAAGAATACAGGCAGGTATTGATCTTGCGGGATATTAATAACCTGCCGTATGCGCGCATTGAAGAAATTCTGCGATTGAATGAAGGTACGGTTAAATCCCGCCTGTTCCGCGCACGTGTCAAGCTTGCGGATGCCTTGCGAGCGGGCGGGAACTTTCCTGCCTGTACTTCGTCTAATAAGAGGAAAGGAGGCGGCCGCAATGGGTGAATGTGAGAGAATCCAGGACAGGATGCTGGACTATTTTGACGGCAAGCTGGATGCGGATCAGGTAAGAGCAATGAAACGGCATCTGGAAAGCTGCGAGGCGTGCCGTACTCTTTTTGAAGATATGGAGGCGCTGCTTCAGGCGGAAAAAACGTTGCCCAACGAGATCCCGGCGGATTTGCACGAACAGATTATGGGCGCAGTCCGATGGGATGCCCGGCTTGCGCGTCTGCGTGCACGTGCGCGTCGGCGAGCCTGGGTTGCTGCAGCTTGTGCCTGCCTGATTCTGTTCGGCGCAGGAACGGTCTCGGTACTGCGTTTGGGTGCGGCAAAATCTCAAGATAATGCAAGCGAGATGATAACTTCGGATTCGGCGGCTTCGGAATTTAATCAATCTGCAACGCAGGATACAGAATCTGACAGCCCGGATTCGGGGGAAGAAAGCAACGGGGCAACACCGCAGGAAGACGGGGATATGGAATCTGCAACGCAGGATGATGCGGATGGCACGAAATCGGAAATGGAACTGTCTGAGCAAGACCTGGATGCTATTGTAACTGCATTTGAAGCAGATACGGAATATGCTTGTATTGTTTTATGTGATACGCCGGATCTGGGGGATTTGAAAGCTGTGTGTGGGGAACCGGCGGTCCAGGTGGAAGGATTTTCGGTTTTTGTTCTTGAGGCGGATATATTTGAGACGCTGCTTGCGCAGGAAATGCTTTTGGACATACAGTATTATGAAACAGATGGGCAATCGTATGAAGAAGGCGCGCAGGTTTTGGTTGTGTTGCGTTCCTGAAACCGGAGTGAGGGTAGAGTGTTCGGTAATGGGAATCAATATTTACAGATAAATGTTGAAAATCATAAGAATCATCGTTCGAAACTGCAAAATCCGGGTATATTTTTAGCGCATGAAGGAAAAATATATCGAAAACCTATTTGCGCCTGTGCGAAAATTTAAACAAATTGACACTTGTACAAATGGTTCGGGCGCTGTATAATATATCCATCATCACATTGGGAGGAAATAACCATGTCTGTTAAAGTTGCTATTAACGGTTTTGGTCGTATCGGCCGTCTTGCATTCCGTCAGATGTTCGGCGCTGCAGGTTATGAAGTCGTCGCGATCAACGACCTGACCAGCCCGAAAATGCTGGCTCATCTTTTGAAGTACGATTCCGCGCAGGGCAGATACGGCAAGCCTGTTGAATCCACTGAGGATTCCATCATTGTCGATGGCAAGGAAATCAAAATATATGCGATTAAAGACGCAGCTGAGTGCCCGTGGGGCGAACTGGGCGTTGATGTCGTGCTTGAGTGCACCGGCTTCTATACCTCCAAGGAGAAGGCTTCTGCACATATTAAGGCGGGCGCCAAGAAGGTTGTTATTTCTGCTCCGGCAGGGAACGATCTCCCGACCGTTGTTTATAACGTAAACCATAATGTTCTGACAGCTGCGGATACGGTAATTTCTGCTGCATCCTGCACAACCAACTGCCTGGCTCCGATGGCAAAGGCTTTGAATGATTATGCTCCGATCGAGAGCGGTATCATGAGCACGATTCATGCTTATACCGGCGATCAGATGATCCTCGACGGTCCGCAGCGTAAGGGCGATCTGCGTCGTGCCCGTGCTGGTGCAGTGAATATTGTCCCGAACTCCACCGGTGCTGCAAAGGCGATCGGCCTGGTTATTCCGGAACTCAACGGAAAACTGATCGGTTCTGCTCAGCGTGTTCCGGTTCCGACCGGTTCCACCACCATCCTGGTTGCAGTTGTCAAGGGTAAGGATATTACCAAGGAAGGCATCAACGCCGCGATGAAGGCTGCTTCTACTGAGAGCTTTGGTTATACCGAAGAAGAGATCGTTTCCAGCGATGTTATCGGCATCACCTATGGTTCCCTGTTTGATGCGACCCAGACCATGGTTTCCAAGATTGACGACGATACCTATCAGGTACAGGTTGTATCTTGGTACGACAATGAGAATTCCTATACTTCTCAGATGGTCCGTACTATTAAGTATTTTGCCGAGTTGAAATAAGAATAGCAAGAAAAAACCGGTACGGCTTAGTGCTGTACCGGTTTTTGTTATCAAGCGGGGCATAGTAAATTGGGCTGTGGAGTGGAGAAATGGATTTTTATTTGTCTGAAAGACGAAAAATACCCAGGCCGCTGGTGCTGTTTGTCTGCGGATTTATGACGGCAACGGCGGTGTTTTGCTACTTCGTGGAAGCAATTGCGCTTTGGGCAGCAGTAGTTGCATTGCTTTTGGCCGGCGGGAGTATGTTCTTGCGTATGCGGTATCCTGTTCTTCGTTATGCTGCGATCGTGCTTGCCGGGGTTTGTGCTGCCGGTTGCATTTGGGGACTTTACAGCAGGTTTGTATACCATCCAGCACTGAGCTTCGCCGGAAAAGGCGGAGATTTTGTCGGCTATGTGCAGGCATACCCGGAAGTTTTTGAAGATTATACCCGTCTGGAATGGAAAGTGGAGCGTCTGGACGGAGAGAAAATCCGCACAGTTAAAGTACGGCTGTATCTGGATGGGAATTATTCCCATCTGCGTCCGGGTGATGCAATCCGCGTAGAGACGGAACTGGAGATTCCGGAAAATACATGGCGTTTTGATACGCGCCGGTATTTGAATTCGCATGGGATTTATTTGCAGGCATCCGCGTCGGATGCCGTGCTTTTAGAGGATATAAAGGTCCCTTTTACAGCCCGGTTGCAGCGTATTGCGCGTAGTGTCGGGGAAAAACTGAATGAAATTATGCCGGCTAGGGAAGCCGGACTGATGAGCGCGCTGCTTTTCGGCGACGAAACCGGATTGGAATCCGGAGTTGAAAATGCGCTCCGTTTAACCGGTTTGTCCCATATTATAGCGGTTTCCGGAATGAATGTTGCGTTTTTAGTCGGCATTGTATTGGCACTGCTGCGCCGCCGTATAGGATGTGCAGTGGCCATTCCGGTAGTTTTGCTGTTCGTGCTGATGACCGGTGCGCCGGCGTCGGTACTGCGCGCCGGCATTATGCAGATTTTATGGCTTTTGTCATTTTATCTGGTACGGGAACCGGATAGTTTGACCAGCCTTTTTGTCTCGGCGGGAATTATTCTGTTTTGCAATCCGTTTGCCATAGCAGATTTAAGCTTTCTTCTCTCGTTTTTTGCGACGCTCGGCATAATTTTGTATGGCGGGCCTTTCTATGCAGCCATCAAACGCAGGCTCTCAATCCGAAATAAAATGCTTTTGCGGGTGTGCAGTGGCGGTGCGGCCATTTTAGCGACAACCCTGACGGCGCAGATGTTCGTCCTGCCTGTGCAGGCAGTATTTTTTGAGGAGATTTCCCTTTTGTCCCCGGTTTCCAATTTGCTTGTGCTTTGGGCGTCACAATATGCCTTTACATTGGGCGTGATCGCCGCACTGGCGGGTTTTCTGTGGCTGCCGCTCGGCATAGTTTTGGGGTGGGTTCCAAGGCTTTTATGCGATTTTATTCTCTATACAGTTACGATACTGGCTCGCGTACCATTTGCGGCTATATCCGCAAAAAGCATATATGTTGGCATTGTGCTTGGGTTTGGTTATCTTTTGTTTGCACTTGTATATATTTTCAAGCGTGTGTCTGCGACCATGGCTTGCGTATGTATAACGGGAATCTGTGCAATTGCATTTTTGTTCTCAGCAGTGGAAAAACAGATGACAGTTTCCTTTGCCGTGGTTTCGACCGTTACCGGACAAAGCGTGGTGGCCTGCCGGAATGGGAACTGTCTGGTTTTTAATTGCGGCGGCAGCGGGGAATATGCGGTTTCCGGAATCGATAATTTCCTATGGGAGAATGGGGAACGGAGAGTGGATATATTGGTTATATCCTCGTACCGGCGTGCCGATAGCGCCAATATCCCCTGGATGCTGGAAAATTATGCGGTTACAGCGCTGTATTTGCCGGAACCGAAGGATGAGGAGGATATGCAGCGATATACCCAATTTGTAGAGCTCGCCCAAGAAACGGATACCCAGAGCGTGGTTCTGTCCGAAGATTTGAAGCTGTCCGTGGACGGAATGGATATAGGAATTTATGTAAACCATTCGGATGACGCAGACGACGGACGGCTGCTGTTGAGTCTCCAGTCGGCGGGTAACAAATTGATTGCGCTGGGCGCGATTCAGGCGGAGAATTTAGGCCGAATGCTGAATCAGGCGCAGCTTACGCATGCGGATATTCTGGCTCTGGGAGATTATTATTCCAGCCGTGCGTTGCCCGGTTCGGTAACGGCGCTGGGTGCGGATTATGCGGTACTTTCTGCCTATTATGAAGTGGATACGGATTTGGTGCATACGCTCTCAAGCGCGGGAACGCAGGTGATTACAACACAGCGGCAGGGAAGATTTGCGATGCAATTGCCCGTATATATACAAAATTCCTGAATAAAGGAAAGTTTTTACGGTTTTTTTTCTGTTTCGATCATTGACTTTTCGCCATAGATGGGATATACTTTCGTTTAATAATCTTTTAACATCATCATAAAGGAGCGGCGTTTTATGGCATATTATTTCAGCGAGCCTTCCCGGACTTTTAATGAGTATCTTTTGATTCCGAATTATACTTCAAAGGACTGTATTCCGGCAAATGTGTCTTTGAAGACGCCGATTGTGAAGTTTAAAAAGGGAGAACAGTCTGCTTTAATTGCAAATATTCCGATGACGTCTGCAATTATGCAGTCGGTTTCCGGCGTCCGTATGGCGATTGCTTTGGCAATTGAAGGCGGGATATCGTTTATCTATGGTTCTCAGTCGATTGCCAGCGAGGCGGAGATGGTACGCCGTGTAAAGAATTCCAAGGCAGGGTTTGTAACCAGTGATTCCAATATCCGTCCGGATCAAACGCTGGCAGACGTGCTGGCGCTGAAAGCGGAAAAAGGGCATTCAACAATTGCAGTTACGGAAGATGGCACCCCGAATGGAAAACTTCTTGGTATTGTAACGGGACGGGATTATCGTGTCAGCCGCATGTGTGCGGATACAAAAGTCTGCGATTTCATGACACCCTTTGAAAAGCTGATCTATGCATATGAAGGGATTACGCTTAAAGAGGCCAATGATATCATCTGGGCGCATAAATTAAATAGTTTGCCGGTGATAACGCGGGATAATCATCTTGTGGCATTGGTATTCCGTAAGGATTATGATGAAGCCAAGGAGCATCCTGATGTATTATTAGATGCCAACAAGCGATATGTAGTCGGCGCAGGAATTAACACCCGGGATTATGCGCAACGTGTTCCCGCATTGGTGGAAGCAGGCGCAGATGTACTGTGTATCGACTCTTCGGAGGGGTTTACGGAATGGCAGAAGATGACGCTTGCCTGGATTCGTTCCCAGTATGGCGATACAGTAAAAGTGGGCGCGGGAAACGTTGTGGACCGTGACGGTTTTTTGTTCCTGGCGGAAGCGGGTGCGGATTTTGTAAAAGTCGGGATCGGCGGAGGCTCAATCTGCATAACCCGTGAACAAAAGGGGATTGGCCGCGGACAGGCCAGCGCAGTAATTGAAGTGGCGCATGCTCGCGACGAGTATTATGAAAAAACAGGCATTTACATTCCCATCTGTTCGGATGGCGGGTTGGTTTTTGATTATCATATGACCCTTGCACTGGCAATGGGCGCAGATTTTCTAATGATGGGCCGCTATTTTGCGCGTTTTGATGAAAGCCCAACAGATCGTCTCAATATTAATGGGACCTATGTTAAAGAGTATTGGGGGGAAGGCTCCAATCGTGCACGCAATTGGCAGCGCTATGATCTGGGTGGTGCAGCAACGCTGAAGTTTGAAGAAGGCGTCGATTCTTACGTCCCGTATGCAGGGAAGCTTTCCGATAATCTCCAGATTACGCTGGACAAGATCAAATCAACCATGTGTAACTGTGGCGCGACCAGTATTCCTGAATTGCAGCAGAAAGCACGACTGACGCTGGTGTCTTCGACAAGTCTGGTAGAAGGCGGCGCACATGACGTGATTTTGAAAGATAACCCAAGCAATCGATAAAGCAGCTTGCCCGGACTTTGTGTCCGGGCTTTGTTGTGTTTTTTAGAGACTTCTGTTAAAATGAAAAAAACAGGAGGAGTACTATGCCTAAAATCAGAAAAAGATGGAAAAGCGCCGTATATGCCATGCTGTTGGCAATGTCGATATTTCTTGCGGCGCCTGGTATGGCGGCAGATGCGGATGGTGACGGGCCGGCTTTGGAATATACGCTTGTTCGATCTTCTGTATATTCCGGGTTGGAAACCGTTGCGGAAGAAGACGTGTATGGCTGCATGTTTTTTAACCAGCTTTCTCCTGCCGCCCGGGATATTTATGATGCCCTGCTTGCCCATACCGAAGTAATGATGGATGGGAAATCACAAATTGAAATTCAATTTTCAGCGGGGATTACCAGGGAGGCGTTCGCATTTTCCGATTACGTTGATGCGGTGTCCGCTTTTACGCGCGATCATAGTGAGGTGTTCTGGATCGATTTCAGTAAATTGACCCTGACGGTTTATGAAAATCCCCAGACAAAAGCGCTTCATGCGACTCTGCATGCCCCGGCCGGGAGTTATTATATTTCGCCCTATACGGACGTGCAGCAGGTACAGGGGGATCGGGAAGCGCTGACGAATGGCCTTGCGGATGCGTTGGAAGCAGTAGATCCGAATGCGGACACGTATACACAGCTTGTGCAGATACACGACTGGATTTGTATAAACAATACCTATAACGACCAGATAGAAGCCAACGATATGCGAATGTTTGAAGCCGTAAGCGCGCTGGATGGGAATTCTGATACAAAACCGGTTTGTGAAGGCTATGCGCGCGCGTTTAAAATGCTGTGCGATGCCAGGGATATCCCTTGCGTGCTCATCGATGGTGCTGCAATCCAATATGGAAATGCGGTCGCGCATATGTGGAATCTGGTATACCTGGATGGAAATTGGTATGCAGTGGATGTGACTTGGGATGATGGGGCACTTGGGGCGGATTCACGGAGTTACGATTATTTTCTTGTGGGAGCTTCCACTTCTGTCAACGGGGTGCCGTTTGCAGGCAGCCATATACAAAATCGCGTAATCAACAGCGGCGGCCGTGAATTTGTATACCCGGTGTCTTCGGAAACATCGTATGTTTATTCGTCTAAGCAAGAGGATACGTTATTGCCGGGTTTTGAAAAGACGGCAATTTATATGGATGGGATTTTTCGGGATGTACAAACAGGAGATTGGTACCGCGATAATGTGGCATTGGTTTATGCGCTTGGCCTGATGGTTGGCAATGGAGACGGAAGCTTTAATGCTGACGGGGAGATGCGTATTGCCGAATGTATCAGCATTGCTGCTCGAATTCATGCAACGTATACCGGCAGTACCGCCATACCGGTTTCTGAGGGTACGGCCTGGTATGATACAGCTGTACAATATGCATTGGAAAATGGGATTTTGACACAGCCGTGTTCGGATTATACGTTGCCGGTTACCCGGCAGATGTTTGCACAGATTTTGTCCCGCGCGTTGCCGAAAGAAGCATTGGAGGCGATCAATACGATCCCGGACGGTGTGATCCCGGATGTTGCGGAAGATGAAGAAATTTATCTTTTATATCGAGCCGGTGTTTTGTGCGGTGACGAAACCGGAAATTTTCAACCGGATGCTGCGATCCGACGCTGTGAAGCCGCGGCGATTATTACGCGTATGGCAGATCCCGGACTTCGAATCCGTTTTGTGCTGTAAATCTTATAGAAAAAACAATCCCGCTGGTTTACCTGCATTCGGGTAAGACAGCGGGATTGTTTTCTATTCAAATGCTTGCGGATTTCCGCAAAGGATTGATATGGGTTGAATGCCATCCGCATTTATAAGGTGTATGTGGAAAAATAATTTTGGATTTTCAGCTGTGTCGCGCTGGCGCGGCCTTGCAGCATGCGGGCATTTCCGCCGCCCTTTCCGTCAATTCCTTCGTTCAAGGAGTTTGCCAGAGTACGCAGATCGATCGTTGTGCTTGCGGCAATATAATTCCATCCCTGCGCATCGCAACCGGAGAAGGCCGCGCAGAGTTGGCATTGGTTGAGACAACTGTTAACAAATTCCCGAAGCGCATCCGTATCCATTGATGCGGAGAAAAACAGAATTATACCATTTTTCGCCTGCATATGCGCTGCCAATTCCCGCGCCCATGCACGCCCCATTGCGGTAAGTTTGTGCTGGATATCAGCCAGCTGCGCATTCAGGTTTTGCACAGCTTTTGCAGCATCTGACTGCTGAACAGACAGTGCGTTGGATATACTGCGGACGTTTTCAAATTTGCAGCGGTAATCATCCAGGGCGTCCGCCCCACACAGCATGTGCACCCGTATTCCGCCTTTGTATCGGATAAAGTCCAGCAGCTTAATGATGCCGATTTCCCCGGTACGGGCTACATGCGGTGCACAACAGGCGCAGTCGTCGTAGCCTTCAATTGTAACGATGCGTACATTTTCCGTAAGTTCGAGTTTGGAACGATAGGAAATCCCGGCTAGTTTCTGGGGATCCGGATACCATGTAGTAACGGCAACATTGCGCCACACAGCTTCGTTGGCAAGCGATTCAACTTCATTCAGCTGCGCGCGTGTTAACTCGCCTGAAAAATCAATGGTTACATCGGTGCTGCCCATATGGAATCCCACGTTTTCCAGTCCGTAAAGTTTATGTATTAATCCGGAGACAATGTGTTCACCGGTGTGGTTCTGCATGCGCCGGAAACGCTGCGGCCAGTCGACGGCTCCCTGCACCCGGATACCGGGTTGGAGTGGAGTATCCGTGAAATGCGTAATTACGCGTTGCGTTTCCCGGACGTCAAGTACATGTGCAGTATTCAGTGTACCCGTATCGGGTTGCTGTCCGCCTCCAAGCGGGAAAAAGGCGGTTCGGTCGAGTATAACGGCAAAACGTCCGTCCTGTGGTTGGCAGGAAAGCACTTTCGCTTCAAATACTGCGGCATGACTATCCGCATCAAAAATTCTCTCGGTCATTTTAAACCTCATTTTGTGATATGCTTGTGTCATACAGTTTGCGATTATTATGAAATCCCGACATACCGATGCGTATGTCGGGAAATTTCAGTAAAATAGAAAATAATATAAGTTTAGCGGAAAGACCGGTCAGACGGTGAAAAAGTCAGAGTTGTTCTAATTCATGCTGCCAGAGTACATAACTTGCGTCTGACGGCATCCGCCAGTCGCCACGGGGAGACAGCGTAACCGAACCGACTTTTGGGCCATCCGGCAAACAGCTGCGCTTAAACTGCTGGGAGAAGAACCGGCGATAAAAGTTACGCAACCATTTAAGCAAGGTTTCCCGGTCATATTTGTCGCCAAAAGCGTATTCGGCAAGGCGCAGGATCTTGCACGGGGGGAAAGCCCAGCGAATCATATAATATAAATAAAAATCATGCAGCTCATATGGCCCGACCAGATCCTCTGTTTTTTGGCTGATTTCCCCGGCAATGGCAGGCAGCAGCTCGGGCGAGACCGGAGTGGCCAGAATGTCGTCTAAAACAGCGGATAGACCCGGATCTGTGGTGCGTTGCAGGTCTGCAACATAGTGTACCAAATGCCGGACAAGTGTTTTGGGAATGGAAGCATTGACGCCATACATCGACATATGATCCCCATTGTATGTTGCCCAACCCAATGCAAGTTCCGATAAATCGCCGGTGCCGATTACCAGCCCGCCATTCTGATTGGCGATATCCATAAGCACCTGTGTACGTTCACGTGCCTGTCCGTTTTCGAAAGTAACGTCGTGATTGGCCTCGTCCTGCCCAATATCACGGAAATGGGTACGAACGCTTTCCGTAATATCTACTGTGCGGAACTGTGTGCCAATATGCTCTGCAAGAATTTCAGCGTTGGAACGTGTCCGCTTCGTTGTACCAAAGCAGGGCATGGTTACCGCTACAATATCTGTGACCGGACGGGAAAGAATACGCATGGCGCGGGCAGTGATCAGAAGCGCAAGCGTGGAATCCAGGCCGCCGGATAAACCGATAACGGCGGATTTTGCCTGCGTGTGCTCCAAACGTTTGCATAACCCAAGCGCAGAAAGCTGTAAAATTTCTTCACAGCGTGCATAACGATCGGAAAGATCATCGGGAACAAAAGGCTGCATCGCGACAGGCCGCGTCAATATTGTCGGTTCGGGGGAAAGGGTAAAGGGTACGGTGAAAAATGCAGATGCAGGCTCAGTTTTATAAGATGTCGTGCGCATGCGGTCATGTGTCAAACGGTCAAGATCCAATTCCGTTTTCACCAGACCGCATGTGAATCGGCTTTCCTGAAGCAGTGTACCATTTTCGGAAATAAGATTATGTGCACCAAAGACCAGATCCGTAGTACTTTCTCCCCAACCGCAAGAGGCATAGATATAGCCGCAGATCAAGCGAGCACTCTGGTCGCAGACTAAACTGCGCCGGTATGCGTCTTTTCCGACCATTTCATCACTGGCGGAAGGATTAACAATTACAGTTGCACCAGCAGGCGCAAGGAAATTTGACGGCGGATTTGCTGCCCAGAGATCCTCACAAATTTCCACGCCAATGCTCAACCCCGGAACGTTTTCACAGGTAAAAAGAAGACCGGTACCGAAAAGCGTATCTTGTCCGGCATAATGGAAGGCGTCTACGCCTGCATCTCCTGGCGAAAACCAGCGAAGCTCATAAAACTCACTATAATTGGGTAAATATTGTTTTGGAACAAGTCCCAAGAGTCGGCCTTTATGGACAACAGCGGCGCAGTTATAAAGTTTGGCATGTTTGCGAACGGGAAGACCAACGACATAGACCATATCCATTTCAGCGGTCTGTGCCAAAAGGCTTTTCAATGCCTTTTCTGCGCCGGAAAGCAAAGTGGGCTGTAAAAACAAATCGCCGCAAGTATACGCACTGATGCATAATTCGGGCAGGCAGAGAACCCGAACCCCCTGCTTCCAGGCTTGCTGGATACAAGTAAAAATCTGAGTAGTGTTATATGTGCAGTCGGCAACACGGACTTGTGGAGTTGCAGCTGCTACAGTGAGAAAGCCATCCTTCATGGTACAGAGTCCTTTCCAAAATACGGTCGGATACCGACCCAGAATTTCTATAGGTATTGTAAACGACCCGGGAACAAAAAGCAAGTAAAGATAAAAATTTCACAGCAGTTGAAGGAAAGTTGATTTTTCCCGTTTAAAATCAAAAGTAAGTCAGGATTTGGCTGAAATCGAAAAATAAAATAAAGAGGCAGGGATATGCAAAAGATTTATCAGCGCCCCCAGCTGCTGCATGCATCGTACTGCAATACGCAGCTGCGATTGGACGCTTATGGGGCGATGCGTTTGTTTCAGGACATAGCAGGGGAGCATGCACTGGATCTGGGTGTGGATTTCAATTCGATGTTGAACAAAAGCAATGCGTTTTGGGTAGTAACAAAAATAAAGATACGCTTTGTTCAAACGCCGCATCTGTTTGAACAGGGGTTGATGCGTACCTGGCCGCTCGCGGCAAAACATGGCGTTTGTGAACGTTGCTATACGCTGGAAACGGCGGAAGGCGGGTGCGTTTATGCCCGTAGTGAATGGGTCCTGCTGGATGCGGATACCCATAAGCTGCGTCGGCCGGAGAGTACCTGTTATCCGATGCATTTTAATTATTGTACTGAGCTGGTGTTGGAAGAACCATATCTGCGGATGCGTCCGAATATCGCAGACAAAAAACCTTATATGTGTCGGAAGATTCTTTCTACGGATATGGATATGTCGCAGCATACCAACAATACCCAATATGCACGTTTTATCTTAGACTGCTTTTCTTCAGATTTTTTCAATAGGAGAGAACCTCTGGAATTGGAAATCCACTTTTTAAAAGAAAGCCGGGAAGGGGAGGAACTGTCTATTTACAAAAATGAACTTTCTACAGAAGATTATGAATTTGCTGGTTTAAACGGAGAAGGCCAGACGGTTTTTACCGCACATATGAAAATGCGTGCACAATGAGATGGATAGAAACCAGAAATTCAAAAAAGGTCAGCGTATACACAATAGTATACGCTGACCTTTTTTGAATTTTATAGAAATGAATAGCTGCGCCGCTTAACAAATGCGATTGGAAGTTCCATACGGCATGTTTTAAGCGGGTCTACCATCTGACAAACACGGACATCCCCTTGCAGGCTCAGCAACATGCCTGCTTCGTGCGTTTCCATTTTCAGTTCATCCAAAAGAAAGCGGCGCATTGCAAGAGTAGCGCCTGTCGCGGCGAGATCCAATGTCTGTGCGGAATGAATACACATAAATCGATTTTCGTTAACCAGAAACGGGGTAGGGTAGGCGCAATTTTTTAAAACAGAAACCCGAACCGTAACAGCACCGGCAATTTCCGCACCACAAACAACCACTTCTCCGTCTCCCATGACGGCGTGCAAATCTCCCATTGCAAGCAAAGCGCCTTCTACTGCAACCGGCAAATACAGCACGGCGCCAGCGCCGATTTGCGTGCAATCCATATTTCCACCATGCGGACCAGGTGTACCGGTTGGAATTTCTTCTTGCGCAGGCGCTGTACCAATTACGCCGATCATGGGAGCGATCGGGAATGTGTCTGTTTCGCTCCAAAACACGGTTTTGTCTTTAACGGGCAAGATACGGGTGCTTTCTTCTTGCAATACCGCACCGATAACTCCCTCGTTAGGTGCATCGCAAATTACAGCATGATCGTCAAGTGATATAGAAAGGATTTCGATTTTTAAAACATCTCCCGGCTTTGCATCCTGAACAAACAGCGGACCGGTTGCAGGATTAATCGCATTCCAATTAATGCTCCCCATCCGTTGCTGTTCCGATTGAATTTGTCCGCCAAAACAGTCCAGTGTTTCAAAGCAGACAATATCGCCTGTTTGCGCAAAAGCGACCGGAGGATGTGCGGCAGACATGGAATATATAATTTTTCGGCTGGAAATATTCAGCATAACGAACCCCTCCCGAAGATAAAAAATGAAAAGATGAGAAAAAATTATGCAAGTCTATTATAGGGGGTTTGCATCTGTGTGTCAAACACAATTCTAAAATTTCCGTATCATACAAATGTATAAAACGAATTTTCATTGTTATGTTTATTAGATAAAATATAATAATGAAAATACCGGAAATTTCGACATCGTTTTGTACAATATTACAAAATACGAAAAAGCGATAATTCTACTTGACTTGTGTTTATATGCGCTATATAATGAAGAAAACAAGCGCAAAGAGGTGCTGAATATTTTGTACCTGCTTTGTGCTTTCTCTTTTCTTTCCATATTTAGTACTTTACCTTGCTAACAACATAACTTGCACAGTGTAAAATGAAAGAGGAAGTTTATGAACAAGTTACTTGCAGATTTAGTAGCAATTCCTGGTCCGTGTGGTTTTGAACATCAAATGATTCGATATCTGTATAATCGTATGCTGCCTATTGCAGACGAATGCCGTATCGATGGGATTGGGAATCTGATTGTTACAAAAAAAGGTGCATATGATGGCCCGTCGCTGATTGTTTCTGCGCATACGGATGAAGTGGGTTTTATTGTAAAAAAAATAGAGCCGAACGGATTGATTCGTTTTGAGAAGCTTGGCGGGCATGACGACCGGATTTTGTTGTCAGAACCGGTGATCGTGCATACTGAACAGGGAGCGTTGCCTGGCGTAATCGGCACAATTTCCTGCCATATGTTAAAAATTGACAATCCGGAATTGGTCCGCAAATTTTCCGAGCTGTATATAGATGTCGGTGCGGCAGACGCGGATGAAGTTGCGCAGATGGGGATTCGTGTTGGAGATCCAATCACTTGGGCGACGCCTTACCGGGAGATGGGCGCCAATCGGGCCTATGGGCACGGTTTTGACGATAAATGCGGATGTGCGGTACTTGTTAAAGCTCTTGAGGAGCTGGATTTCAGCAAAGTCCATGGTACGGTATACGGCGTATTTTCCGTCCAAGAGGAGGTTGGCCTGCGCGGCGCAAAAGTGGCGGGCCAGCAGTTGGATGCAGATGTAGCGTTGGCTGTAGATACAACAGCGGTCAGCGATACCTTTGAAGCGATGATGGACGATACATTGGAATTGGGACGCGGTCCTGGCGTCAAAGTAATGGATTTTAGTCTGACAGCCAGTTTGGCGGTACGAAAAAAGCTGGAATCGGTTGCGAGATCGTATGGGATTCCGTATCAGCTGGAAGTATTTGCAGGAATCGGAACAGACGCCGGTGAATTGCATATGGCAAAAAGCGGTATTCCTTCCAGCGTTATTTCTGTTCCGTCCCGGTATGCGCATTCTTCCGTCGAAACAATTGATTTGCGTGATTTCTATTATTCAAAAGAGTTGCTCAAAGCATTTATCATGGAAATGAGAACGAAGGAAGAATTTTCTTTCTTATATAACATGTGAATTTAGCCGGTTCCTGTATCCGGCAATTCAAATAAAATTCAATTTTGAAAGGAAGCTTGTAATGAAACGGTTGAAATCTACTCTGGCGATTGTTTTGTCAATAGTCTGCCTGCTAAGCCTGCTTGCCGGCTGCGGAGGAAATAAAGGAAGCGCGGATACGCTGGTTGTTGCGCAAACATCGGATATCATATCGTTAGACCCGCATAAAACGAATGATTCCTTTTCTTCTACTGCGATTGTTCAGATTTATGACTGTCTTGTAGATCTGGATACGGAAATGAATATTGTTCCGGGAATTGCTACTGAGTGGTATCAGGTTGATGATACAACCTGGGAATTTAAGCTTCGCGAAGGTGTTAAATTTCATAATGGGGATGAATTAAAGGCAAGCGACGTTAAATTTACTTTTGACCGTCATATTGATCCGGAGACGGCGGCTCCGGCAGCGTTCATGCTCAGTTCGCTGGAAAGTGTTGAGATAATCGACGATTATACGGTGCGTTTTCATACCACGGAACCGTGTGCTTCGCTTCCGTATAACCTCACCCATGACGATATGGCAATTTTGAGTGAAAAAGCAGTTACAGAAGCCGGGGATGCCTATGGCGAGAACCCGGTAGGCACGGGTCCGTTTAAGTTTGTTTCATGGACGAAGAATCAGGAAATGGTTCTTGAGAGATTTGATGATTATTATCAGGGACCGGCAGCTTTGTCCAAAATTGTTATCCGTATTATACCGGAAAGCGCAACGGCAATTGCAGAACTGAAGACCGGTGGCGTGGATATAGTTTTGAACTTGAGTTCGCAATATGCAAGCCAGTTCAGCGAAGGTTCCGGATTGGTTCTGGAGCAGTTCCCGGTATTTACAGCGGTATATTTGAGTTTTGATATGCGCCAGGAGCCGTTTGACAATGTACTCGTGCGTCAGGCGATCAATTACGCAATTGATAAAGAATCAATTATAAAAATGGCGTATGGCGGCTATGCAGAGGAATTAGTAGGACCGCTTCCTCCACAGGTGCATGGTGCAAGTCAGGATCTGGAAGGATATACATATGATGTAGAAAAGGCGAAGGAATTGCTAACGGAAGCCGGATATCCGGACGGATTCTCAACGACATTGTATGTGGATACCGATGAAGTGAATAATAAAGTTGCAACCGTTATCCAGTCGCAGTTAAAGGAAATCAACATTGATGTCCAACTTCAGGTGCTGGAATGGGGCGCATTCCTTGAACAGACGGCTCAGGGTTTGCCGATGTTCCTGCTTTCATGGACTACGGTTACTGCCGATGCGGACAATGGAATGTATGCGTTGTTCCATTCTTCCGCACAGGGATCTCAGGGCAACCGTACCTTCTATGCAAATGAACGTGTAGATGAATTGTTGGACAGCGCGCGTGCGGAATTTGATGAAGAGGCCCGTTTGGCGATGTATGCAGAAGCTTCACAGATAATTGTTGATGATGCGGCTTGGGCTTCCCTCGTCGTAAAACAGTATCTTGTTGGTATGAATGATAAGGTACAGGGTTTTGTTCCGATGCCTACCACATTCTTTGATTATTATACGGTCTCCAAGACCGAGTAAATTGGTGTGACTATCCTTCGGTGCAGCCCCGTCGTTTTGGTGGGGCTGCATTGTTTTTCAAGATCAAAAAAGGAGAAGAAGTCTCATGGTGCGATATATTTTAAAACGTCTTTTAATGTTGATTCCAATATTAATCGGCGTAATCTTAATTGTGTTTATTCTAATGCAGCTTTCTCCCGGTGACGCGGCGCAGACGATACTGGGTCCTCAGGCGTCTGAAGAAGCAATTAATAATCTGCGTGAAGAACTGGGATTGAACGATCCAATGCTTATACAATTTGGACGCTATGTAGCCGGAATTTTCCGTTTGGATTTCGGCGAATCCTTAAAAGATGGGCAGCCGGTATTAAATAAATTGATGGCGGCAATGCCGAATACGATTATTTTGACACTGGCAGCGATAGCGCTTGCATTGCTGGTTGGCGTGCCGTTAGGTATTGTATCGGCAACCCATCAGTATTCGATATTGGACAAGTTTGCCACAATTTTTGCATTAATCAGTTTTTCGACGCCGAACTTTTGGCTAAGTATTTTGCTGATTCTGGCGTTTGCGGTAGGATTGGGCTGGCTGCCGGTATCCGGGTTTTATGGGGCGGAGTATTTGATTTTACCAATGATTGCTCTGGGTACACAGACAGCCGGTGTTTTTGCACGAATGACGCGTTCGAGTATGCTCGAGGCAATGAGTCAGGATTATATCCGTACGCTTCGTGCGAAAGGACTTGGCGAAAGAGCCGTAGTTTATAAGCATGCATTGAAAAATGCATTAATCCCGATTATAACCGTTATAGGTTTGCAGTTGGGTTCCCTGCTTGGCGGTGCGCTTTTGACGGAAACAGTATTCTCTTGGCCGGGAATCGGGCGATTGATGATCGAGTCCATAAGAGCAAAAGACACCAATGTAGTGCAAGGCGGCGTAATTATGACGGCGACGTTGTTTATCGTTATCAATCTGATCGTCGATATTCTGTATGCCTATGCGGATCCCCGAGTCAAAGCGGAATATAAGAAGTAAGGGGATGGATTTATGAAAAAGAGGAAAGAAGTCGTTGAAACCAAGTTAAAAGCGCGGAATCCATGGGCAGAGGCCTGGCGCAGCCTGAGACGCAACGGGATGGCGATGACAGGGATGGTAATCCTGATTTTGTTTATACTCTGTGCGATTTTTGCGGATGTGATCGCACCGTATCCGATGGATTTGCAAAACGATCAGCACCTGCTGGAATCTCCAAGTGCACAACATATTTTTGGAACGGATGAGTACGGAAGAGATATTTTCAGCCGTATCGTGTATGGCTCCCGGATTTCACTGACGGTGGGATTCATTGCAGTTGTTTTTTCTGTCATTACGGGAGGACTGTGTGGCGCAACCGCTGGATATTTTGGCGGGAAATTAGACAATGTAATTATGCGTTTTATGGATATTCTTCTTGCAGTTCCGAGCATTTTGCTGGCAATTGCGATTGTAAATATACTGGGTTCCAATTTGGTTAACGTAATGATTGCAGTCGGTATATCCAGTATTCCGACCTATGCACGTGTAGTACGCGCATCGGTTATATCCGTAAGAGATCAGGAATTTGTGGAATCAGCAGTAGCCATTGGGGATAGCGTTCCATCGATTATCTTACGCAATATCATACCGAACTGTCTTGCTCCGATAATCGTGCAGGCGACATTGGGTGTTGCATGGGCGATCCTGTCTTGTTCCGGTTTAAGCTTTTTGGGCTTGGGCTTGCAGCCGCCGTCTCCGGAATGGGGCGCGATGCTCAGTTCCGGACGTCAGTACATTTATGATTCAGTCTGGATGACAATTTTCCCGGGAGGAGCAATTGTTCTGCTGGTTCTGTCGCTCAATGTATTCGGAGACGGACTCCGGGATGCATTTGATCCGAAATTAAAGAAATAAGGAGGGATATCCATGCCTGATAATACATTGTTGGATATTCGGGATCTCAGCGTGGAGTTCCTCAGCGAGGGACGCGTTGTCAAAGCGGTAAATCATGTAAATTTCCATATTAGAAAAGGAGAAACTGTCGGCCTTGTCGGAGAAACCGGCGCGGGAAAAACAACGACGGCGCTTGCCATTATGCGGCTTTTACAAAAGCCGGCGGGAAGATATGCGAATGGGGAAATCGTTTTTGAAGGCGAAGACCTTTTAACGCTCTCGGAAAGCAGGATGCGCGGGATTCGTGGGAAAAAAATATCTATGATTTTTCAGGATCCGATGACTTCTTTGGACCCGGTGCAGACCGTGGGAGAGCAGATCGCAGAAGTCGTGCGGCTGCATGAAAAATTGTCAAGACTTGAAGCTATGAAACGTGCCTATGAAGCATTGGAGCTGGTGGGCATTTCCGCTGAACGTGCAGATGAATATCCGCATCAATTTTCCGGCGGGATGAAACAACGTGTCTGTATTGCAATGGCTTTGGCGGCAAATCCTATGCTGTTGATTGCAGACGAACCGACAACAGCCCTGGATGTAACCATTCAGGCGCAGGTTTTGCATTTAATGCAGGAGCTGAAGGAAAAACTGGACACCGCCATGATTTTAATAACGCACGATCTGGGAATTGTTGCGGAAGCCTGTGACAAGGTAGCGATTATGTATGCGGGTGAGATTATAGAGTTCGGAACATTGGAAGAGATCTTCCATCATCCCACGCATCCGTATACAATTGGCTTGTTTAATGCAATCCCAAAACTAAATACAAAAGTACGCCGTCTGGATCCGATCAAGGGACTTATGCCGGATCCGGCGAACTTGCCGGAAGGATGTTCATTTTCACCGCGTTGTCCTTATGCAACCAAGGCTTGCGCCGAATGCAAACCGCAACGGGAACTATTGGGTGGGGAGCATTATGTTTCCTGTATCCGGCGTCATGAACTTGATAAGGTGAGAAAAGAGGCAAAAGGATGAGTGAAAAGTTATTAGAGGTAAAAAACCTGGTTAAATATTTCCCGTCTGGGAAACAGGTTGTCAAAGCGGTAGACGATGTCAGTTTTGACATTTACCGTGGGGAGACGCTTGGCCTGGTTGGAGAGAGTGGATGCGGAAAATCAACGACAGGCCGTCTTACGATCCGTTTGCTTGAGCCGACATCCGGGAGCCTGCTTTTTAACGGCCAGGAAATTTCCAATCTGCGTGAAAAACAGTTGAGAGTTTTACGGCAAAAGATGCAGATTATTTTTCAGGATCCGTTCTCATCGCTTGACCCCCGAAAAACAATTGGCAATACGATCATGCGCCCGTTGACCGTACACAACCTGGTGCCGCGTCATGAACGGTTTGAAAAAGTTCTTTCGCTGATGGAAAGGGTTGGCCTTGATCCAAGTTGGGTAAATAAGTTCCCGCATGAATTGGACGGCGGCCGGCGCCAACGTGTGGGAATTGCACGTGCTTTGGCGGTGAATCCGGAATATATTGTTTGCGACGAGCCTGTATCCGCGCTGGATGTATCGATTCAGGCACAGGTGCTCAATTTGTTGCAGGATTTGCAGGAAGAAATGGGATTAACCTATTTGTTTATCTCGCATGATCTGAGCGTAGTGAAACATTTGAGCAATCGAATTGCCGTTATGTATTTAGGCGTAATGGTCGAATTGGCGCCGGCAGATGAGATTTTCGAACAACCGCTGCATCCGTATACGCAGGCGCTCTTGTCGGCAATTCCGATCCCGTCGATCGATCATAAAGTCGACCGGATTTACTTGGAAGGCGATGTGCCGAGTCCCAAAAACCCACCGACCGGGTGCCGGTTCCATACCCGATGCAGATTTTGCAAAGAAAAGTGCAAACAGGAAGTTCCGGAGTTGAAGGAGTACGCACCGGGCCACTGGTGTGCATGCCATTTTGTCTGATAGAGGAAGGAGAGCCTGCATGAGTCAGATTCAGGAAGGCTATATTCCGTTTAAAGGATATAAGACCTATTATCGAATCATTGGAGAGCAAACAGGAAAAAAGCTTCCCCTCCTTGCATTGCATGGAGGGCCGGGCTGTGGACACAGCTATCTGATCACCTTAGATGAATTGGCGACGCATTATGGCCGTCAGGTGATTTATTATGACCAGCTCGGCTGTGGAAAATCGCAGACGCCCAGTATGCCGGATTTCTGGTGTGAAGAATTGTGGGAAGAAGAGATAGATGTAGTGCGAAAAGCGCTTAAACTGGACCAGATTCATCTGCTGGGGCAAAGCTGGGGCGGAATGCTTGCAATGCGTTATGCCATCCATCAACCGTCCGGCATTGCAAGCATGGTGATTGCAAGTTCGCCGTCGTCAATGGATTTGTGGGTAAGCGAAGCAAAGCAGCTGCGCGCGCTTCTTCCGGAAGATATGCAGCAGGCACTTGAACAGGCGGACGAGGATGGCCGGTATGACCGACCGGAGGTCATCAGAGCGTCTGAAGAATATTACCGGCGCCATGTCTGCAAACTGAACCCGTATCCGGACTTTGTCGCCAAATCTTTTGACGGTATGGGAGAGCCTTATCAGGTTATGCAGGGCGCAAGCGAGTTTGTATGTACTGGCAAAATGAAGACATATAACGTTACAGATCAACTGTATCAAATTCGGATTCCCACTCTTGTGACTTCGGGAAGTATGGATGAAGCGACACCGTTGATTTCAAAAACGATTTATGACCGGATTCCGGACTGTGAATGGGAATTGTTTGCAGGGGGTACGCATCTTTGCCATGTGGAATATGCGCAGGCCTATAATGCTAGGGTAGAACGGTTTTTCTCTGCTCATGAATAGAATCCAGATAAAACGTAATGTACGCCGGGGGAATACAATCCTCCGGCGTACAATTAATTCCAGTCAAAATTTATTTATGGATTAAGCGCTTGTTCAAGGACCTGCGCATTGGCATACATCAGATCCAGGTAACTGACGTTATGATCAAAATCTTCCTGCGAAACGTTATGACAGGAATGCATGCAAAGTTTTTGTGCCCCGGTTGCCTCACAAATGGTATCTGCCATCTTCTGGTTGGAAAATTCGGTATATAATACAACGTTAATTCCCTCTTCTTTGATTTTATCAATCAGGAAAGTGACAACAGCAGCGCTGGGTTCGGTATTGGAGGCGCATCCGGGAAATGCGGCAAAGTAGCGGAGTCCGTAATATTCGGTAAAATAGCGCATTGGAAACCGATCCGCAAAAATCAGTGTGTTCTGTTCAGCATTGGCAACAATATTGGCGATTTGGGTATCCAGGGCCTGTAGTTGTTGTGTATAAGTATCTACAGAAGAAAGGATCTTGTCTGCTTGCTCAGGAAGAAGATCACATAAAACGTCGCCAATTGCCCGGGTGATCTGAATTGCATTGTAGGGAGAAGTCCATACATGTTCATCCGGCTCGGCGGCTGCATCCTTGTGTTCCTCCTGCGCGACTTCCATCCCTTCAATATGTTCTTCCTGCAGCACAGTTACACAGTCGATTAATCGCAAGGTACGGACGCCCTCAAGTGAAGATAAGATCTGCTCCACCCATGCGTCGCTTTCTCCGCCGACATAAATGAACAGGTCACAGTTTTGAATGGTCAAAATGTCTTGGGGAGTCGGTTCATAAGCGTGGATGTCTACGCCCGGAGTCAGCAGCATACTTACGTAACAATCATCACCGCAAATATTGCGCGCAAAATCGTAAGGCGCAAAAATAGTGCTGACAATATGAAGTTTCCCATCATCTTGCGGCGACCCGGCACAGCCGGAGAAAGAAATGGAAAGCAGCATAAAAAAACATAAAAAAAGCACGGGTTTTTTCATAAATAGAATCCTTCCCATCACATAAGGCCAAGGCCTTTGCGGATAAAATCAAGATAGCAATTTAACTCCTCAACACCTACCCGATCCGGATACATTGCAGGAGACTCAAGCGTTATCGTGTGGTTATAGTGATGCAACTGTATGGCAGAAAAAAAGGCAGGGAAATCTATATCTCCAGCTCCTGGAGGTAGGATCGGATACATCGCATCCCACTGCTTATAGCCTCCATGCATATCGCTGATGTGAATGTGACGAATGTGTTGCCATAGTGTGCCGCAAGCGTTGATGGATTCAAGCTCTCGGTGGAATTGTGCTGCACGTGTATCGATAATTACACCAAAACTGGGATCTGAACGTGTATAATCCAGCAAATGCTGCAAGGGCGAGCCGTAAATACAGGCATTGTTTTCGCTAAGCAGATCAATGCCGTATTCGTCAGAAATTGTACGTAGATTTTGTACACGCTCAAAAATACGCTCCGGCTGTGCATCAGAATCAGGCCTGCCCCAGATATGGCAAACGGCTTTTTCTGCACCAAGGGCGGCAGCAATCTCCATATTGCGCCGCCAAAGATCATAAAGACGAACAAGCTGTGAATCCGCAAGAGAAGAAATCAAATCGCCGCTGGTTTTATCGGCATGCAAAACGGGAAAAGAAAGGCCGGAAATTTGCAGTTGCGTTATAATTTCGTCAATTTTTTCATACCAATCGTCATTCATCATAAATTCAAAGCCGTCACAACGAATTTGTGGGCCATACTCCAGAATCAGTCGATAATTGCGACCGTTAATACGGCCGATAAAGGTGCCGGTGGAACAAAACAATTTCATAACGCACTTCCTATATTTGGTATGAATCAGCTGAACCATGCAGCCGCATTTTCATAGACAGCGAACATAATGCAAACGCTGTCGTATTTGAAAACGGATTGCAAATTCATCATACCAAGAAACATGGATATTGTCAATAAAACATTCTCATGGCAGGCAGAGAGTTTTAGAATAAAAGGCATTGACGAAAAAGGAAAAAATCAATATAATACAAGTATCGACATAATATTGCAGGATGGGTGGATTTTATGTTTTTCTTTGACAAGCTCGCGCAGTTTGATCCGGAAGTTTTTTCTGCGTGTGATTTGGAGCTAAAACGGCAACAGCATAATATTGAATTGATTGCTTCTGAGAATATTGTTTCGGAGGCGGTTCTTTTAGCGGCAGGTAGCGTATTGACGAATAAATATGCCGAAGGCTATCCGGGGAAACGCTATTATGGCGGTTGTGTAGATGTGGATATCGTAGAAAATATTGCACGGGAGCGTGCCTGTAAACTGTTTGGTGCGGATCATGCGAATGTGCAGCCGCATAGTGGCGCAAGCGCCAATTTGGCGGTCTTTTTTGCACTTCTGGAGCCTGGTGATACGGTGATGGGAATGAATCTGAGCCAGGGCGGACATCTTTCCCACGGTTCGCCGGTGAATATTTCCGGGAAATATTTTAATATTGTACCGTATGGTGTCAACGATGAAACTCAGTATATTGACTATGATGAGATGCGCCGTATTGCACTGGAATCAAAACCGAAAATGATTATAGCGGGAGCCAGCGCTTATCCCCGAATTATCGATTTTGCCCGCTGCCGCGAAATTGCCGATGAAGTGGGCGCATATCTTATGGTCGATATGGCACATATCGCAGGTCTGGTTGCAGCAGGTTTGCATCCCAGCCCGGTACCCTATGCGGATGTAGTGACCTCTACGACGCACAAGACGCTGCGTGGCCCGCGCGGGGGATTGATTTTATGTAAAAAGAAATATGCAAAAGCAATTGACAAGGCTGTTTTCCCTGGAACGCAGGGCGGTCCGCTGATGCATATTATTGCAGCCAAGGCAGTTGCATTTGGCGAAGCATTGAAGGATGAATTCAAAGTATATCAAGGACAGATCGTGAAAAATGCGGCGGCGCTCGCTGCGGGTTTGATGGAAAATGGATTCCAGCTTGTATCCGGTGGTACGGATAACCACCTGATGCTGCTTGACTTACGTAATAAGGAAATCACCGGGAAAGAACTGGAGCATCGGCTGGATGAAGTGCATATCACGGCCAATAAAAACACCATTCCCAATGATCCGCAAAGTCCTTTTGTAACCAGTGGCTTGCGTATCGGTACGCCGGCAGTGACAACTCGGGGTTTCCGCGAAGAAGAGATGAAAGCGATTGCCGGATGGATTCGGGATGTTTGCGAGGACTTTGAAGGAAACCGTGCGCGTATAACCAATGAAGTGGTAGAGTTATGTTCTCGATTCCCAATTTACGAGCTGTAATGCCATTCTTGTATTGGAGAAAAGAGTTATTTGTAGAGATTTTAGCTCAATAAAACAGCATGGGATCTCCCATGCTGTTTTATTGAGCGGATCCGCCCACAACAAACTGGACAAACAGGAAAAAGGGCCTGAATATGAGAGAAAAAATGAAGAAAGGTTAAAACTATGACATTAAAACAGATGTTTGCGCCCTCGGATATGACGGAAGGAAAACCTTGGGAAAAAATAGTTATTTTTATGGTCCCGATGCTTTTGGGGAATATTGCGCAGCAATTGTATAATACGGTGGATAGTATAGTGGTAGGTAAGTACGTAGGAGATAATGCATTGGCAGCTGTGGGAAGTGCCAGCCCGATTTTAAATTTGTTGCTGGTTTTGTTTATTGGTATTTCTGTGGGCGCCGGCGTTATGGTTTCCCAGTATTTTGGAGCTAAAAAACGAGAGGAACTTTCCAAATCTATTGGAAATTCAATCACGCTGACAATTATTGCTACGGTTTTGATTATGGTAATTGGTTCCTTGACTGCTCGCCCGATTTTAAAATTGCTGAATACGCCAGAGAGTATACTCGATTGGAGCGCATCTTATTTAATTATTTTATTTTTGGGAATGGCAGGTTGTGCATTTTATAATATTCTCTGCGGGATTTTGCGCGGGCTAGGCGATTCAATATCTGCACTAATTTACCTGTTAATTGCGACAGTACTCAATATTGTGCTGGATATCTGGTTTGTTGCAAGTTTTAAAATGGGAGTAGCAGGTGTAGCATTGGCAACGGTGATTGCTCAGGCAGTATCTGCGTTGCTTTGTCTGTTGAAATTGCGTCGAATGACGGATATTTTCGATTTGAAATTGTCATACTTAAAGATGGAAAAACGGCATAGTTATGATATTATCCGGCTGGGCTTACCTTCCGGTGTAACCCAGGCAATCTTTTCGATGGCAATGGTATTGGTTCAGTCTCTGACGAATTCATTTGGTGAGTTGGTAATTGCTGCGAATGTAATCATAATGCGTGTAGATGGTTTTGCAATGATGCCAAACTTTTCCTACGGTACGGCAATGACGACTTATGCGGGGCAGAATGTAGGTGCAGGGCGATTTGACCGTGTAGAACAAGGCGCCAAGCAGGGAACGCTGATAGCAGTTGGTACATCGGCAGTAATTACTGCTTTAATTGTACTATTTGGGCGCCATTTGATGGCTATTTTCACGGATACTCCAGATCTGGTAATCATGAGTGCGAATATGATGAATATATTAGCGGTTGGCTATATTGCAATGGCTGTGACGCAGAGTTTATCTGGTGTAATGCGCGGAGCAGGAGATACGATGACACCAATGTGGATTTCTCTTGTTACGACGGTAATTCTCCGCGTGCCGATCGCGTATGGATTGGTTTATTTGACGCGAACGGCGGAACTGCCTACAGGACGGTACGAAGGAATTTTTGTTTCTTTGCTTGTATCCTGGATACTCGGTGGGATTTTGACCTTCATTTTCTACGCCAGAGGGAAATGGAAGACGAAAGCTTTAAAATAAGGAAAACTGTCCGATGGATTTCATCGGACAGTTTTTTTGACAATTAAGTGGATTTTTGAAGAAGGACGCTTGTTTGTAAAATAAAAAAGTGGTATAATATTTGCCTTGACAGTCCGGATAATCTAAGATAAAATGTTATGAGAACATTTGTTTGAGCTGCCGTGTTTCATGTTGATATGGGATAGAATATTGGAGGGAGTAGAGACGCACATGCAGGAAGGAAAGAAGTTTAAAGTAGTGAGTCCGTTTTCTCCTTCTGGAGATCAGCCGGAAGCAATAGATGCACTGGCAACCGGCGTGGAAATGGGGCTGAAGGAACAGACACTGTTGGGTGTAACGGGTTCAGGAAAAACTTATACGGTGGCCAAGTTGATTGAGCGGGTCCAGCGCCCGACCTTGGTATTGGCGCATAATAAGACGTTGGCAGCGCAGCTTTGTAGTGAATTACGTGAGTTTTTTCCAGAGAATGCCGTAGAATATTTTGTCAGTTACTATGACTATTATCAACCGGAAGCCTATATACCTTCAACGGATACGTATATTGAAAAAGATTCTTCAATCAATGATGAAATTGATCGTCTCCGTCATTCCGCAACCAGCGCCCTGTTTGAGCGCCGGGATGTAATCATTGTAGCGTCGGTTTCCTGTATCTATTCGCTTGGGGATCCGATTGATTATAAAAACTTAGTCATATCTTTACGCCCGGATTTAGAGTATGGTCGGGAATTTTTATTAAAAAAACTGACGGAAATTCAATATGAACGAAATGACGTCAATTTTACCCGGAATACTTTTCGTGTGCGTGGAGATACCGTAGAAATTTTCCCTTCCTATTCAAATAATATGGCAATCCGTGTGGAGTTTTTTGGAGATACCATCGATAGAATTAGTGAGATTCATGCCCTGACAGGGCATGTTGAACGTCGTCTTGGGCATGTGGCAATCTATCCGGCTTCGCATTATGTCTCCTCGCCTGAAAAAATGCACAATGCAATTCAGGAAATCCTGCGGGAATGTGATGAGCGGGAAGCATGGTTTAAGGAACACGATAAACTTATTGAAGCGCAGCGTATTCGACAGAGAACAATGTACGATTGCGAAATGTTGGCAGAAATCGGATTTTGCTCCGGAATTGAAAATTATTCACGCGTTATTTCCGGACGGGAGCCGGGAAGCGCACCATTTACATTGATCGATTATTTTCCAAAGGATTTTTTGCTGGTAGTCGATGAATCGCATGTTACATTGCCGCAAGTTCGGGGAATGTATGCTGGCGATCGTTCGCGTAAAGAGTCGCTGGTTAATTATGGATTTCGTTTGCCGAGTGCTTTTGATAATCGACCGCTTAATTTTCATGAGTTTGAGCAGAAACTCAATCAGATTATCTATGTCAGCGCTACACCGGGAGATTATGAACTGGAGCGCTCCGAGCAGATCGTTGAGCAGCTGATCCGCCCAACAGGCCTGATTGATCCAGAAATTGAAGTGCGCCCTGTAAGCAACCAAGTGGATGATTTAATTGGTGAGTTGAACCGTGTGATCGGCCAAGGGGAACGTGCGCTTGTAACAACGCTGACCGTAAAAATGGCGGAAGACTTGACAGCTTATCTGCTGAATGTCGGGATTCGAGTCAAGTATATCCATCATACGATTGAGACGATTGAGCGTATGAAACTGATCCGGGAATTGCGGCTGGGTGAGGTTGATGTGCTGGTTGGGATCAACCTGTTGCGCGAGGGACTGGATATGCCGGAGGTCAGCCTGGTAGCAATTCTTGACGCTGATCGGGAAGGATTTCTGCGTTCCGGGCGGTCTTTGATCCAAATTATCGGCCGTGCGGCAAGAAATGTTAATGGCCGTGTGGTTATGTATGCTGACCGGATTACCGATTCAATGCGTTATGCGATTGAAGAAACGAACCGCCGCCGGGGCTTGCAGCAGAAATTTAATGAAGAGCATGGCATTGTTCCGCAGACCATTCATAAGGATGTACATGAAATTATAGAAATTTCCATACCGGAAAAACGAGGCAAAGATGCTCGGCAAATGAGCAAGCATGAGCGTTTGCAGCTGATTGAGAAATTGCGACGCAGTATGAAAAATGCGGCAAAAATGCTGGAATTTGAATATGCAGCACAATTGCGTGATCAAATTGCAGAGCTGGAACAAGCAGAGACGAAATTGATCAGTACGAAACAGAATGAGGAATAAAAGAAATATGGCGGAAAAAATAATCGTTCGAGGTGCTCGGGAGCATAATTTAAAAAATATAGACGTAGAAATCCCACGAGATAAGCTGGTAGTTTTTACAGGTATCTCCGGGTCGGGGAAATCCAGCCTTGCTTTTGATACCATTTATGCGGAAGGCCAACGGCGTTATATTGAATCATTATCTTCCTATGCTCGTCAGTTTTTGGGACAAATGGAAAAACCAGATGTGGATTATATAGAAGGACTGTCTCCGGCCATCTCAATTGATCAGAAAACCACTTCAAAAAATCCGCGCTCCACAGTGGGCACAGTAACGGAGATTTACGATTATTTGCGTCTTTTGTGGGCGCGAATCGGGATTCCGCACTGTCCTAAATGTGGGAAAGAGATCCGCCGGCAGTCTGTTGATCAAATTGTCGATCAGCTTTTATCCAATCCGGAGGGTACTCGTCTTTCTGTTATGGCGCCGGTAGTGCGTGCGCGCAAGGGGGAACACTCCAAAGTTTTTGACGATGCGCGGGCGGCAGGTTATGTTCGCGTTCGTGTAGATTCGGAGATATTGGACCTTTCTGAGGAAATCAAACTGGCGAAAACCAAAAAGCATTCGATTGAAATCGTAATTGATCGAATTGTTTTGAAACAGGACATACGAACGCGATTGGCAGATTCTGTGGAAACAGCAGTTAAGCTTTCCGGCGGTCTGGTCATGGTGGACCTCGACGGGAAAGATGTTTTATTTTCCCAAAATTATGCGTGCCCAGACTGTGGGATTTCGATTGAGGAATTAACGCCGCGCATGTTTTCGTTTAATAACCCTTACGGTGCTTGCCCGACCTGTACAGGACTTGGTGTACAGATGATGCTTGACCCGGTTTTGCTTGTATCACATCCGGAGCTATCCTTGATAAATGGAGCAATTCGAGGCTGTGGGTGGGATGCTGCCAATCCAGATACGGTAGGGGGTACAGTGATTCGTGCGCTGGCTGCACACTATCATTTTCCGTTAGAAACCCCCGTAAAAGATCTTCCGAAAGAGGTTTTGGATCTTATCCTATATGGAACAAAGGAAGAAAAAATAGAGATTCATTATCCGCATATGCGTAAGCCGATTTGTCAACCTTTTGAGGGAATCATCCCAAATCTTCAACGGCGTTATGGATATACGAAAAGTGATGCGGTCAAAACGGAAATTGAAGAGTATATGAGTCCGGTTCCTTGTCCCGCCTGTGGCGGGAAACGCTTAAAAAAGGAAGTGCTTGCGGTTACTGTTGGTGGAATTAATATTTATGAATTTTGTGAAAAGTCTATTCATGAAGCAATGGATTTTATTAATGGTTTGCAATTGAGCCAACGGGAAGAAATCATTGCACATAGTATTTTAAAAGAAATTCGTGCCCGGCTTGGATTTTTGGATAGTGTTGGGCTTGAATATTTAACGCTTTCGAGGGCATCCGGAACACTTTCTGGTGGAGAGAGTCAACGCATCCGCCTGGCCACGCAAATCGGTTCTTCTTTGATGGGCGTACTCTATGTTTTAGATGAGCCCTCTATTGGTTTGCATCAGCGGGACAATGAAAAACTATTAAAAACGCTATGTACATTACGGGATCTTGGGAATACATTGATTGTTGTAGAACACGATGAGGATACGATGTATACAGCGGATTATATTGTAGATGTTGGACCTGGAGCCGGTATCCATGGAGGAGAAATTATTTGTGCTGGTACGGCAGACCAAATAAAAGCTTGCCCAGCCTCCGTTACAGGGCAGTATCTAAGCGGAAAGCGGTATATTCCCATACCATCGGGACGCCGGGATGGCACGGGAAAAAGCATTCGAATCCTTGGAGCACGGGAAAATAATTTAAAGGATATCGATGTGGAAATCCCTTTAGGGAAGTTTACATGTATAACCGGGGTTTCCGGTTCGGGAAAAAGTTCCTTAATTAATGAAATCCTGTATAAACGCCTGGCCGGAGACCTGAATGGTGCACGCAAACGGCCCGGTGCTCATCGTGGTATAGAAGGAGAAGAATATCTCGATAAAATCATTAATATTGATCAGTCTCCAATCGGGCGCACACCTCGGTCAAATCCTGCGACCTATACCGGTGTGTTTAACGACATTCGTGAGTTGTTTGCAGCGACCCAGGATGCGAAAATGCGTGGTTATGAAGCGGGCAGGTTTTCTTTTAACATAAAAGGCGGCCGCTGTGAAGCTTGTTCGGGAGACGGCCTGATTAAGATAGAGATGCACTTTTTACCGGATATTTATGTACCTTGTGAAGTGTGTCACGGTCAGCGATATAACCGGGAGACCCTGGAAGTGCGATATAAAGGGAAAAATATCTATGAAGTCCTTGATATGACGGTTGAAGAAGCGGTAGTATTTTTTGAAAATG
>CALWJF010000073.1 GCA_944380935.1 uncultured Clostridia bacterium | reverse complement strand
GACCGCCTCTACAACTTGCTTCTTGAATTCTGGCGTATACCTTTTATTTGGTATCCCTTTTGGCATAATAAATCACCCCACTTGTTATTCAGTATACCATACTGTCTAACAAATGGGGTGCAGTTCAATCACACTATGCCGGTTTTTTTTATTATTTCCCATATAAAAAATAAAGTATGCGCGTGACAACTCTAATCGGAAGAAATTTTACCAATATGCATACAGCTTTGTAGGAAAATCCTACGGAACACAAAGGTTTTATTCGCTTTTTAAGTGCTAAACGGGAAACGAAATGAGCCACACTTTCTGGCGGCATGCCGTTACGCTCGTCTTTTTCCATACGTGCAACGCTCCTGTGGATGCGGCCGCCGTACAGGGCGTCTCCTGTCTCCGATTTCCAGCGCGCATTTGTGAACCCAGTACAGATATCGCCTGGCATTACAGCACAGACTTGAATACCAAAATCGCGTATTTCATTTGCAAGCGCAAGAATATATGCGTTGAGCGCTGATTTGGAAACGGAATACCATCCCTGAAAAGGAATCGCCACACAAGCTGCAACAGAACTGATCACAAAAATTTTTCCACTCCCCTGCCCGCGCATTTGTGGAAGCACCGCTTTTACTGCATTATCTACACCGAACAAGTTAACTTCCAGCTGCTTGTGTGCTGCATCGGATTGTGTAAATTCCAATGCTCCGGAAATTCCAAATCCGGCGCAACAAAGCAAAATATCAATATGCCCTTCTTCAGCGATAATGCGATTGATTTGGCGGGTAAGCGCTTGTGCGTCGGTTACATCCGCGCGTAAAGATACCGCAGTGGAAATGAGTTTTTCATTCCGACTGATTGTGTAAACGGCATATCCCAGTGCGGCAAAGGTTTTTGCACATGCGGCTCCAATACCGCTGGTACCACCTGTAATAACAATAACTTTACGCATCCTGTTGCATGACCTGTGCGATAATATCCATCGCTTCATCGAGTAAAGCTTCGGTGTGGGTTGCCATATAACTTGTACGCAGGAGGCATTCCTTTGGCGGTGTAGCGGGTGGAAGTACAGGATTGACATAAACCCCTGCATCATACAAGTGCTTGGTTTTACGCAAGGTATTTTCTACCGTATAAGTATATAACGGGATGATGGGAGTTGCGGAACTTGTCGATTCTCTGAATTTTACATTGCGTACTGCAAGTCCGTTCCGCACATATTGGGAAAGTTCTGCCAGACGCGCAACGATATGTGGATTTTTTCGCATATACCGCAATGCGGCTAGTGCCGTCGCACAGCTTGGCGGTGTAATGGATGCGGAGAAGATAAACGGCCGCGAATTATGACGCACATAATCGGCAACCTGGGAACTTGCAGCCATGTATCCCCCAAGGCTGGCGAGCGATTTGCTAAAGGTTCCCATGTAAATGTCTACCTGGTCTTCCAAACCGAAATAGCTGGCAGTACCGCGCCCGCCTTCTCCAATTACCCCAAGACCATGTGCATCGTCAACCATGATGCGCGCTCCATATCTCTGTGCGAGTTTGACAATTTCCGGAAGCCGCGCAATATCGCCTCCCATAGAAAAGACGCCGTCGGTCACTATGAGGCGGCCGGCTTCATCGGGGATAGCAGCAAGAATTTTTTCCAGATCTTCCATATCGTTGTGGCGGTAACGAACCATCTTTCCGTAGCTTAACCGGCATCCATCATAAATACTTGCGTGATTTTCACGATCGCAAATCACATAATCCCCGCGGCCAACAAGGGCGCTGATAATACCCAGGTTGGATTGAAATCCAGTGGAAAAAGTAACTACAGACTCTTTGTGCAGGAAATCGGCCAGTTCGGACTCCAATTCTAAATGCATTTCAAGCGTTCCATTTAAAAAACGTGAGCCGGAGCATCCGGATCCGTATTTTTCAAAAGCATGGATTCCGGCTTCTACAACTTCCGGACAGGTAGTCAGTCCGAGATAGTTATTAGAACCAAGCATGATGCGCCGTTTCCCTTCCATAATGACTTCGACATCCTGTCGGGATTCCAGCGCATGAAAATAAGGATAAATTCCTTTTTCCTGATATTCTTTTGCCAAGGTAAAGTCATAACACTTTTTAAAAATATCCATGTTTATTCCTCCGTTTTCCGCATGATCTGAGTGAGTGCCTGCAGAACATTTTCAAAAATCTTTAATTCCCGGTGCGAAAACTGTTCCTCAAGACGCTCAACGGCGTTTTTAATGAAGCAGACTTCCGTATCAAAATAAGTATAGAATTTATCTCCTACCGAAAGCCGACATTCTCGTTTATCATCCGGTGGTGTAAACTTTGTAATATACCCTTTCTCCACTAAATTATTGGCTTTATAAGTGGCATTGGGCTGGGAAATCCCCAGATATTCTGCAAATTCAGAAATGGTGGGTGTACCAAGCAAGTAAATCACATCTGCTGCAAAAGCTTCTGTTGCACTCAAACTTCCGTCTTTTTCTTTAATGCGGCAAAATATATCCCGGTAATTCATCAGCCGGAATATTTTATACGCTTCTACAGTGCTTTCATAAATCAATACAACTCAACTCCATCCATAAATTTATATAAAATATTTAATATAAATTTATTTATAGAATAGCATTTCCGTATCTGCCTGTCAAGTATAAATAAAAGAAAAAGCCTTGGTATCCAACGATACCAAGGCTTTTGTACTAAATTTGTGTATCATTATGTACGGCACCTGCCGCGTATGACACCATATCTGCCTTTTTTCAGGATACCGGAACCTCTGTTGCAGATTACGATATGATTTTGACCGGAGATTTGGCAACAGTTGGTAAAAATATCCTCATTGATGCTTTCCGAGATGATGGTATTGACCTCACATCGGCCTATGATGATTGCGGTACCATGATTTATGATGTAAAAAAACAAGATGTGCATTCTGGTGGATCAGGATGTGGTTGCGGGGCAAGCGTATTGTGTGGACACATTCTCAATGGAATGCGTATGGGACGATGGAACCATATTCTCTTTTGTGCAACAGGAGCATTGATGAGTCCGGTTGCATTACAACAGGGAGAGAGTATTCCGGCGATCTGTCATTTGATCGAAATTGAAAATGGAGGACAGATATGATTTATTTAAGGGCATTTCTGGTTGGTGGAATATTATGCGCAATCGGCCAAATCTTAATTGATAAGACCAAATTAACGCCTGCACGAATCCTTGTAATTTATGTGCTTACCGGAATTATTTTGAGTGCAGTCGGAATTTATAAACCGTTGGCAGAATGGGCAGGTGCAGGGGCAACGGTGCCATTGACAGGTTTTGGTCATCTTTTGGCCAACGGTGTCCGGGAAGCGGTTGTGACAGATGGCTTGCTGGGTGTATTAAAAGGCGGCGTAACCGCTGCCGCAGTTGGAATATCCGCATCTGTGTTTTTTGGATACCTGATAGCATTGGTGTTCAAACCCGGGGATAAGTCATAAATTATTTATGATATTCCGTACCTGCCTGAATTGTAAAGGCACGATAGATTTGTTCCAAGAGCATAATTCGGAATAAATGATGTGGAAACGTCATATCGGAAAACGATAATTGCAACTGTGCGTTTTTTTTAACTTGTTCATCTAAGCCATATGAACCGCCTACAATAAAACAAAGCTTATCGGTTACTTGGGCTACTTCTTCTAGTTTTTTGGAAAATATGGTACTTTCCATCTGACTTCCTTCAATGCACAAAGCCACTGTGTAGGCGCCCTTAGGGATTTTGGCTGTGATGCACTCTCCCTCTTTCTGCAGTGCTACGCGAATTTGCGCTTGGGAAGGTTTGGAAGGCAAACGCTGTTCTTCTAACTGTATTAAGTCACAATGGCAAAAACGATGAAGGCGTTTGCAATATTCCTCTTGTAGGAACATGTATTCTTTTTCTTTTAATTTTCCAACACATAAAAGGATTAGGTTCAGCATATGATGCTCCGATTCAATAAAAATAATATAATCTTTGCTCTGGCTGGAATTCTTGCAGGGACGCTGAATGGTCTGTTTGGTGCCGGAGGCGGCTTAATACTGGTGCCGATGTTGATTCGTGCGGCAAAGCTGGATATAGAAAAAGCACTTCCGACATCAGTTGCAGTAATTCTTCCAATG